>NC_018583.1 GCF_000143885.2 Gordonia sp. KTR9 | reverse complement strand
GTTCGCGCGGTGTACGACACGCTACGGACGACTTGGCGTTCTACCGGGAGGTCTCTCGTGCGCGACGCCGCAGATACTCACTTGAGCTTGGCAATGATCGAGGCGTTAACAACGACGATGTCCCTGGTCGGCATGCAATATCTACGTCCTGCGTTACGTATAGACATAACTGCTTACACAGAGCTGCCATCACTGCGCACGGGTATGTGTTCACTAGTTTGGTATGTACATCGATCTACATGTACCGCATCAGCGGAGCCGGTAGACGGAGGAACATCTCGACGCACAACGCTTGCGACGTGGAACAAGATATGGCGATGCATGCGGACATGAGTGCTCTGTGCCGCGTAGGTCGCCTTGCGAGCGTCCGCAAGCAGCCCAGTACGTAGCACTTCACAGGACCTTGTACTGAGTGCAACATGGTTTCTGGTAGTCGAGTGGCTACGTGTTTTATTGCTGCGCAGCGTATGGGGGTCTGGACGCTGAGGCGCATCCCGTACTTCGGTGCGGCACTTCACGCTGTATGTATGGCGCGCCGAACAGTGCAAAGTACGGCCCGATAGACGGGGGAACGTATTTGTCGGCGTGCGGTCTGACTGGTGGCGCCCATTAACGCAGAAGATCCGGGCAGCAACCAACAAAGGTGCACTTCCTCGAGTGTTGTGGTTCGTGCTAGGGGGCCCATTGCGGGGCGTAGCGCATAGCTCCGTGACCACAGTGCTGTCGCGATTCACCTAGACGGTCTCGTCGACTGCACTGAGCGCGTGGCTGCGCGCATTGCAGCGCGAAGTAATGCGTGCATTATTACGGGCTGAACAGGCCGTTTGTGCGCACGGCATTCGCCATCGACGCGGTCGGTAACCACGTGTGCGGGGAACGAAAGTCGGAGACCAGGATCGCGGATACGATACCCAGGACAAACAGACGCATCGTGTCTGCACCCGGGAGAGATTCGCGCTCTCGACTAGACCCGTGAAAGAACGAGGCGCTGGGTGACATAGCCACACAGCTCGGCTGTCAGCTGAGTGGCTTATGAGCCAACAGCTCAATGAAGCGGTCCCCGCGCAGACTTGCGCGTCTGCGTGACCTGACCCGGTGGGACGGGTCTGACCATTCGCGACACGGGTGCACAGAGACATAAAGACATGAGACCACAGCGCAGCTCGTTCACGACGAGTTTCGTCCCACCAATGATGACCGGGGAATGGCGTCCGCCTTGCTCGATCGCTCGTCTACGTCGACGCAGCCATCCGGCAACGTGTAGCAGCGGTCCTCGAAGTCTCTGGAATGGCCGGGCGGACCCCACTGTTGGGTCACGACACAGACATCGGCCGCTCTTGTGGGTCCACAACTGAACCGGGCTGACTTAGGATGACCAGATGGCTGACCGGGGACCAGTGCCACAACTACATGCGGCAGCTCAGGCGGGCACCTACAATCCGTGCTCTACGTAGATCACCGAGTCGTCTCACTCCCCCGGGGGCACCGGTGTCGCCGCCGGCCCCCCTCGAGTTCGGCCGCTAGGCCCAATGCCACAAAGCTCTCGGCACTTCGTAAGACTCCCTGAGTGATGGCTTCGGTGGGGTTCCGAGAACTGAGCCGACGTCGTCACCAACCGGATGACACCCGTATGGGTCGGCCGTATGGGCCGGCGGGAGATGTTCGACTCTGACGGTGGGCCATCGCGTATCGACGACCCGTTGGGGCTGAGGAAGCAAGAATGAACGCTTAGTGCGGCTGACAGGAGTCCTGGCTAACGCGCTGAGACGACAGACTTACGTTAACGGCTCCAGATCGCACCGTGACGAGCTGCCACCCATTTTGGCCCTAGGGGATAGGACAACTCAGTTTCGTCGTTCTGCGGGAAACTGGGAGGCAGTTTCGATTTGCGCAGGTCACGGTGCTCAAATGCTGTCGTGATCCGATAATCGAAGTCACGCGCTGGCGCTCGACCGGCACCGCTGGCCGGTGGGGGAGCGGAGAACCGCGGCGGAGTAGACCTTTCTGACCCATCGGCGAACTACTGCTGATGGCCCGCTTGAGGCGCGCCTGTGACTCAGTCGGTACCGCTTCTACCGACAGGCCGACGGCTTGTTGATTGCCTGCCGGTTAGCCCGCTCGATGTTGCTGCTGCGAGGGCTGCGCAGCACGAACTGCGTCCAGCAAGCGAGTGAACTCGCTTGCCAGAACACTCCCGTCTGAAAGCCCCAGGAGCACACCTTCCGCGCGGGCAACGGCTGTGTCTAAGCCAGCGACTGACGAGGGCTCCGGGGTGGACTTGGGTGACGCGGACGAATCGAACGCCGCAAGGTCGCGTTCGAGCATCTGCGCCATCTCGCGATGATGCTGAAGTTGCGCGGAAATTCGTCGAGCGGCGTTCTCGGCGGAGCGCCGGCAGGCATCCGAGCAATAGATCCGAGGCCGACCACGACCCGCGGTCCTACGAAACTCCTTTCGGCACTGCGGGTCAGCGCAGTACGCCGTCACTACCGGAGCTTTGGTCGACCGGTTCTCGATAGCTGCCGGAACTGGCGTGGGTGCGCCAAGGCGCCCACGCCGGCCGTCAGCGGACCGATCCATCCACCCAGTGTGGCATAAATTCGCGCGAAAATACAGCCGAACAACGCCCATGACCTGCGGAGATGAGAGAACCGCCCTACTTGATGTCCCCTGACCCGCCGTCCAGCACCAACATAAAATCGCGCGGAAATCGCGCTCATACAATTACACCGATGTGATTCGAGCCAGCAAGGGGGTGTGATGACTGCAGGACGCGCAGGTAGCGCCAGTCCTAGCGTGGCCACTGCACCGCGGCTCGATCGTCCCTGCGGGAGATCGTGCTCGAGCTTGCGCAGTTCTTCAGCCCAGCACCACGGTCGGTCCCTACTACCGACGACGGTCGATCAGCGCCGGTGCCGCGCCTTCGGCGCGAACCAGATCTTTCCTACCCTGCGCCAGCTTCGTGCTGCGCGCCTAGCATCGCCAACCCAGAAGGGAGCCTCCGAACCTTCCGAACGCTGACATCTGAATAACGCGCGAGGTCCAACACAAGGACCCCCCGATTACCAGTCGGAGGGTCCTTGATCTGAAGTTTCGAGACTGAGTTACCAGCTCGGTCTCACGGGCTCTCGCCCATCCCCGAAGGGACTGTCTTGCCGGACAGATCTCAGGGTAGCGTGCGCCCTCTCGGAGTGCCCGCAATCCCTGTGCTCCGCGTGTCGCACAACCACACGCGGGGAATCGACTGCATTCGTCCGCAGCACTCACCCACTAGTGGGTGGACATGCTGAGTGAATGGAGGCAGTGGTCGCCCCGCTCCACAGTGCGTGTCGACGCAACAAATGAACACAGATACCGATCAGCACCATGGCCAGAACGAATGCCACCGGTGCCTATCGCGACGTATCTAGCGGACCGCCATTCCCGGTACACGCTGCTCGCATTCGACCTGGATGCAGGACCGTACGGTCCCGAGGCCGTTGCTGTGGATGCCAACGTACTTACCGGCGTCCTAACCGACTTGGGTGTGAGCCACCTGCAAGTGCAGTCGGGGCCCTCAGGAGGGCGGCACATCTGGGTGCGCGTCATTGACCCAGGGATACCCGCGGAGAAAGTCGCCGACCTTGCTCGTAGGCTGCGCGCGCATCTTCCAACCCTCGACATCTCTCCGCTTACCAACCCCGTGTCGGGCGCAGTTCGGATCCCCGGGTCTGTGCACCGGTCGGGCGGAAACGCGAGCCCACTATTGACCGGACGGGAACTGGGCAACGCCGTCAGGGACATGCAGGCTCGGCCGGCGCCACCCGACCTAGCTGAGTGGCTGATAGCGAGGTTCCCAACAACCGCGCGGCAAAACTCCAGGCAGCGAACTACGACTATCGGCCTACGTCTGGTCGGGCAGGGGCCTGCCACACGGGTTGATCGCGCGCGAACCGAACTATCCTCAACTACGGCTGAGCGCCTAGTCAGGCGGCTCACAGCCGCCGACGATCGCTCGGCACACGCGTGGTCGATCATGCTCGGGATGGCCGCCAGCGGTTGGTGCTGGACTGATGTGCTTCAACATCTGCACAAGCCTGGACTAGTCCGCTTGCGCGAAGACCTCCGCCAGAACGAGGCGCACGCCCTCACGCAATGGCACAAAGCACTGCGCACTGCTGCCGAGACAGCGTGGCCACGAGCGCAAGGCGACCACACCGTCGACGACCCAGTCCGCACCCACATCGAGGCTGTCTTCGCTGCAGCGAACTCAGATCCCGCAACTTGGGCACGAAAGGGGTGGGCCAGTGCTGAACGGGTCCTGCACAGCCTCCTCGTTGTGTGCGCTGAGGCGCACACAACGACCGTGAACATCGACGTTCGCCGGCTAGCCGAAGCCGCTAACGTTCACGCTGCAACAGCATCGAGGGCACTTCACCGCCTCCAGGCAGAAGGCTGGATCAGACGAGTCGCTGAGGCGCAGGGGACAGAGTCGGCAACTTGGGAGCTCGCACATGTTCCGCATGACACAGCTGCAACACAAGGGGAAACACGCCCCCCGTTTGCCAGCTCCACCCTGCGACTCCACCATGCCCACCACGACATCTGGGTTTGGCGAGAAGGTTTAGGCGGAATCGCCGAGAGGATCCACGCAGCCTGGCAGGGTGGTCACGTATCCGTGATCGGTCTTGTGAGTGCCACGGGTTACTCCAGCCGGTGCGTCCGTGCGTGGCTTCGCTACTTCAGGGAGCTGAACCTACTGACTCCATCCAGAAATAGGTGGGACGAAGTAGCCGTCGCATTCGGATCTTACGGCGCAATGGTCCGACGGGCACAGAGCCATCTTGTCGATCGACTGGTTCGGGACTGGTGGGATGAAGAACTTCGCTGGCGAAAGCAAAGAGGGAAGCGAAGGTATCGGGGTCCGGGCAGAGTGGCAACGGATCCGCAAGCGATCGCACTGCCAATCGCAGCGCCCTCGCGGACACGGTATGGGCGGTTCCCGACGCGGCCCAACGGCAAGGTCGACTATCCGTCGGCTCGTTCGTTGGTGCGTAGTCACATGCAGACAAGTGAGGCTGCTTAGGTGTCACCGCGATCATCAGGACTGCGCGTGACAGTCCAACGTCACGCCACACCGAAGTTCCCGCGTGGTTCGAGGAGATAGTGCTGGGCTGGATTGAACGCCTGCTCACGCTGGCACCTCCGTTGGCGGGCCGTTGATGATCGGCCGGGTGTCGGGTGTCGGGCGTCGAAACTCGGGAACCTTTAGGTGACTACACAGCAACTGACGGGTGTAAGGGTCGCCGCAGCGGCGAACCTTACACCCGATCGGAGAACCACCTAAGGCAACAACCTCGACTGTCTGGACCGCCGGCGCTGTGCCCGCTGCGGGATTGGCCGGCCTCGGAGCGGCGTCGCGACCGCGGCGACGGGCCCATTCGTTCGTTTCGGACTTCGGAGTTCATCAGGTGCACGGCAGTGCCACCGAAAGCCAGGAGCCCTGCACCCTCGAAATCCCTACCGGTTTCCGAGGTCCGGTCAACAACGACGATGAGTTCACCCGTCGTGGTTACGGCGACCCGATCGGTGACGCCGGGCAGCCGAAGATCTTCCGCCCCTGACGGCAGGGTTAGTAGGTGCCCGGACCCGACTGCCGGGTCCGGAAACCGCTGTGTCTGCACCAAGAAGACGACGACCGGCGCGTAGCTGGACTCCGCCGGTCTGTGTGCTCGTTGGTCGGCGGTCGTCAGGATCGGCGCCGGATCTCTCGCGCCGGCTCAAGAAACTGTCAGTTTTCTCGGCAGTGATCTCGGTGCGGGTCACGACGTCGACGACCGCGTGGTCGGGGTCGTGGCCTGAAGCGCCGTCGGCTCCACCAACCGTGTCGCACCCCAAACCAGGCCGCGTCACCATGGGCGAGCTGACGCTGACCGGGCGGCCGTCCGGCATGCGATCGACGGATGATCTGGACGCAATCGCCGCGACCATACTGGCGATCTCGCAGCGACGCTGCTGGCACACCGGGTTCAATTTTCTGGCAAGACCACTCACCCGCTGGCTAGTAGCTGCCTACCAGCAGTGACCGCACCCATCGAAGTGGTCCAATCCGAGCTTTTGCAGTGCCCAATGTCTCGGACAGGCCCCGGCCCTGGTGTGAGCTATGACACAATAGTGGTCGTCGGTCGGGGAGTAACACCTACCGAAAAGGGGGCGGCATCTAGATCTACCTAGCCCATCTATCCGCACATTACGCGGCCTATTTGCAGTAGACGAACCGCGCGCCTTGCTCATCCTGGCCGAGGGGAGAAGAGACGTTCGATAGTCGTCGGTTGACTTCTACGGAACTCGAGGCGCTAGTTTCTCGAGGGCCGACGTCGTCAAGTCTTCGACCGAACAGATCGACTGACAAAGGGGCCAGGAGTAGATCGCCGCTCCTGAGGGGTGGGGTGTTCTGCTTTCCGACCACCGTGCGACTCATGAGCGTGTAGCGAAGTGCTCATGCATCGTCATCTTGGAGCGGGGTTCACGGGTCACTCACATAAGGCCCTGTGTGGCCCTTGTATTCGGTGTCCAAAGGGAGTTAAAAGTGCTCCGAGAGCGCTCACAGTTGGCGGGGCGAGTAATTCGGCCGGGTTCGTCTCGTCGATCATCAGGAAGCGGCAACCCTACGGCACAACGATCGCTCCGATCCGCGCTTCCGGTTCGGTTGCTCATCGTCGTAGCGGTGGTCTCCGCGGGTGCCTGCAGTTCGACTCAGGTGGCCGAACCACAAACAGCGGGGCCTAGGACTGCCGCTGCCGAGTCTACAATTACTACGCTGAAACCAACTAAAGAGACCAAGTTCCCATTACCGCAAGGTAGCAATCTGTACTTCAGTGGAACCGCTGTATACAGTGGATGCGTCCCTGAAATGGAAGAACCCGATCCGCGAAATAGCAATCGTGAGTTTTTTGACATCTCAAAGGGGCGGAATGTTGACATGCCAAACCCCACGCCCAAGTCGGGCGATACGATCATAGAGCAGGCCTGTGTTGTCACAGAAGACTCCAGCGGGAAACCGCTAGCCATATATCTCACCAAGACGAGAACGCCGTCTCATGGTCTCGAACCAGAAGTGATCCGCACAGAATTGTCGTCATACGATATCGTGCGCGCCGAATTGAGAGATTCTAGAGAATTCGAATGGCCGGTTGGGGATAGTGTCAATTGGTCATTGCATCCCGCCTCTGGGGGGGGCGTTTTCTCTCATTACTGCCAATCCTGCTGGCTTTTCACTCGATCATGTGGCCTTTTTTGACGCGTCTACTCTTTCTCTGAAAAGTCAGACTCGGCCAGATGACAAACCGTACGATGGCGTTGATACAGGACCGCAGGGTGTGAACTACGGCGGGTATAGTCTCACGACGTCCAGGCAGGTCGGTGTGGGATACGTCAAAGACATGCACTTCTATGACAGCGACGGTGCGGAAGTTGGGGAGTTCCGGAATGTCGGACCCTACATGGTTACGCAGTTTGGAATCTTGATGGAGCACCGCCCGCGGACAGATGCGATTCCCGAGGAACGTAGGCCGGGCGTTTTCTATTTCGATTTTCGCAACAAGACCTTGGTTGGACCGATTGCGCCGTACTCCGATTTCGGTGACAGTTCATTCAATACCTGGTCTCAAGCTTCCCGGTACACCTACGGTGATCTAATCTTGCTGCGGGGCACGAGCACTTCGGAAGGGCAATATGTCTCGATTGTCGACTTGGGGAGCGGGCAGGTCGTCTTCGACCTCGATCGCACTAAGGTTGCGGGTCTACGGTTAAAGGAAGCGTTCCTTGGCGATCGTTATCTGTATCTGACAAAGTCGGACCAAAGGTCTGTCGTCGATTATCAAACGAAAGAGGAGGTTGCTACGGACTGGGCATTGCGCCCAGTTTTCAAACTCGCTGAGGGTTGGGCGCTCCTCAGGGTAGGTCATGAATCCGAAAATCACTCGCTCATGGCGAGTGGCATCTGCATCAACGTGTACTGGACAACGTGCACTCGTGGACAAAGTGTGCACCCAATAGCTAATGAGTACATCGCTGCTGGTGTCGGTGGGGGTGCATATACGGGGCCCTGGTATTGACTGACAGGTATACAAGACCGCCGTGACTGCGGATTCGGGCGGTTAGAAACGGGGTGGGGTATGGGGTATTGGAGAGGCTTTAGGACTCCGTGGTTCGGGCTGCTTCTTGCGATATTGGCGGTAATCTGGATTGCGGGTTGTTCTTCTAGCTCGGACTCAAGTGAGGCCGTCGATGTCGTACTTGGAGATTCATTCGAAGACTGTGTTGATGCTCGGGGAGTAAACTCAACACCGGAGGAAATAGCCGAGGCGGCACTCAACGCGCCGATCTTTGATCTCGCTTCGATGCGGCAGCAGCGGGTGTCCGACCAGATTGTCGGCGATGGTCAGTACGCTGTTGTGCTGGATCAGGTAGTTCAGCAAGTCTTTCGTGATGTTCCATCAGGAGGCGACGCAGCTTTTGCCCGCGCGTTTTGTCAGATGAGGGGATGGGCACCCGACCTGATTAACGGCAGCTTCCTGACGCTATCCACAGGGTTTGGAGTTCCTGGCAGCGAAGTCTTTGGACGAACCCCTCACCTACTTCGTGGAATCGGTCGCCACGAATGTAGTGCTGCAGAGCAGGGCGGGGCGGATTGGATCGAAGCGCAGGCTACTCTTGACGCCGAAGTGTTCGAAGCTCGCGCCGACCCCGCGCAGTATAAGCAGTCTTTGCTTGCCCAAATCGACGATTCGCCTGGACTGAGGCGAGAGTTAGCTGCGGCGAAGCGCGAGAAGATCCTCGCTGCTTCACCCGAAAGCCTTGTGGATCGTTTGCAAATGACGTCCAGCGTGGGCCGCCTTGCAATCGATTATCAGTGCCCACACCTGCAACAGTGACTAGTCCGGGCAAACTGCGGCAGGGCTCCGATCCAAGAAGTGGCCGCGTCGCCATCTAAATCGTGCCACCCAGGTCCCGACCCCAACTATCGCCATTCGGGTGATATGTCGTGCTCATCCCGACCAGCTCGCCTACAGGGTCAAGGTCAAGTCTGACGTGTCGGAATGAAAGCAAAGCCTCATGGAACCAGCGGCCGCGACCGGCAATGCACAGCACGCCAGATATGGATAGGTCGTGGAAGCAGTGGGGGATCGCTCGCGCGACGTCCGCCCCCGAGCCGCGACCTCAATAATCGACGACGGGCCGTCGCGCGATAGGTCGGCGTTAGTCCGCGAACTCGAAGATGTGCCTGGGAACCTTTCTGTGGTGCGGTAGCAACAGATGGGGTGCAAGGGTCGCAACAGCGGCCGCCCCATTCCTTCGAACGGAGAACAACTCTCATGGCAATAACTTCGACTCGTCTGCTCGCCGGCGCTGTGCTCGCTGCGGGGCTGGCCGGCCTTGGAGCGGGTGTCGCGACCGCGGCGACGGGCCCGTTCGTTTCGGACTTCGGAATCCACCAAGTGCATGGGGGTGCCACCGAAAGTCAGGAGCCCTTCACCTTCACATTCGGTGCGGAGTACGGCGATCCAGTTGGCAACGACGACTTCACCCGTCGTGGCTACGGTGATCCGATCGGTGACGCTGGGCAGCTGAAGGTTTTCCGCCCCTGACATCCGGGGTGAGTTCGGTGCCCGGACCCGCAGTGGCGGGTCCGGGCACCTCTGTCTGCGGGGAGATGACGACGTGCGCGATGTCGTCGGTCAGTGTGCTCGTTGGTCGGCGGTCGTCAGGATCAGGTATTGGGCCGAGGCTTGTTGGTGAGCATCGGTTTTGGTGTTGCCGATGACCTGGGCGCCGTATCGCCCGACCGTCAGTGCGCAGCTGTGTGCTTGGCTTGTCGGGTGCTTTTGGCAGGTGGCGGTGGGCAAGCCTGGTGGGCTGTCGGCGCCGGTCCAGCCGCGGGTGCGGTTGGACCCGAGGAAGCTGTCGAGATAGGTGCGCGCGCCTTCGGCGGTGTCCGCGCGGAAGACCGCCGAGTTCTCCACTGCGTTGGCATCCGAGCCAATCCTGGTCAGCACCTGGAAGTCGGTGACGGGGTCGGTGCTGGTGTGGGCGATGCCGCGGGGCCCGTACACCGCTCCGCGGTCAGGGGAGTCGGGGTTCGCCCGGAGGTAGGCCGCGGTGAACGGCAGCGCGTAGATGAGGATGGCGTCGGGGTCGATCAGCGGAGTTTCACCGTCGGGGGTGGGCGTGAACTCGTCGATGAAAATCTTCTGCTGAGTGATCGCGTTGGCCATACGCACCAACGACTCTCCGCTGCGGAACTGCGTCGTGGGGCCGTAGTACCGATCGAAGAACACATACGAGTCGTGAGCGGTGACAGCCAGGATCGCTGTGGACGCACCGAAATCTTGGATGACAGTTCGAGTGTCCGGCGCCCCGTCGAGCGGCACGATGGGCTTGTTGTCGATTTCGGCGACCGCGGCACTCATTTGCTCAGCGGCGGCCGAGGCGTCGGCAGGGCTGCGATACTTCAGGACCGCATGCCGCAGCAGGTGACGAGCAGCCCCGACGTTGGCATCCCCGTTGTCGGCGGTGGTGACAAATCCGGTGACGAACTCCGCGTTGGCCGGAATGTCGGCCGCGCCCGGGACGACCGCGCGACCGATCCCGGCAGCGTCGTCGAGCTCGCCGACAGGCCATTGCCCATGTGTGAGATCGGGATTGACCTCGAACGGCGCCAGCACGAACTGCGCCATCCGGGTCGCCTCGACCCGCTCGGGGTCGGTGACCGCGCGCCCGAACGGGGCTCGCGCCCGGGTGGGGTAGTCGCCGGTGTCGAGGGCATCAACCTGCACGGCAGGGTCGGTGAATGTTGCCGAGCTGGGCTGACCGTCGACAGTGCAGCCGGCCAGCACTGCGGTCACCGCCGCGGCCGCGGCGATGGAGCGACCGAGGTAGCTGCGCGTCATCGTCGCCTTTCGTCCCGTCTACTTGGCGTTCTGGTCGGCCTTGGTGAGGATCAGATATTGAGCCGCGGCTTGCTGGTAGACGTCAGTCTTATTGGGCGACTGCACTTCTCCGACGTAGCGGCCGACCTGCACCTTGCAGTGATAGATCGTGTACTTGCCGTCGGCGCTGGATTGGGCAGAGCAGTTGGCGGCCGGCAGCCCGGGCGGTGCGTCGATCTTCTGATCGTCGGCTTCGCTCGTAGCGGCCAGCGTGGCGGCCTGCTCCTCGGTGTCGGCGCGGTAGACGATGGAACGCTCGATCGCGTTCGCGGTAGATCCGGCCGCACGAAGGTCGTTGAAGATGCCGGCCGGGTCGCTGGAGAAATGCGACAAGCCGCGCGGCCCGTACACCGCGCGCATGCTCTGCTGCGGCCGGCCGGTGATGCCGTTTTCCATCTCGGTGTCGGTGTAGGGCAGGGCGTAGATGAGGATGCTGTTCTCATCCATCTTCGGCGGCTGAAAACCTTCGCCGTTGCCGCGGGCGGCGTTCTCCGCAGCCGTGGGGGTGCGTGGGAATTGGTCGATCAACGCCGACTGTAACGTGATTGCTTTGCGGGCCATCGGCTCGAGCTGGTCGGAGTGGGCCGCCAGGGAGGAGGCGAACTCGTAGATTACGTACACCCCGTGCGGGGTGTAGGTCGTGAAGTAGCTCTTGTCGTTGCGGGTGGTCTCGAGGGCCCAGGCGCCCTCCACCCCCGGCAGGCTGGTGACCGGGCTGTTCTGCTGGCGGGCGCTGACCTGGGCGAGTTGCTGTGCGGCGGCGCGGGCATCAGCGGCGGTTTCGTAGCGCAGCACCATGTTGTGCAGGCCACGCGGGTTGTCCCGTTCGGTCGGCGCGGTGGTGAACAGTGACGAGAAACCGCCAAGCAGTGCGTCGTTGGCCGGGATCGTCGCCGCGTCGGCGTTGATGTGTGGCACCAGGTTGCGGCGGCTGGTGATCGGTGCGTTTGATTTGTCCGGGGCGGTCAGGTCCGGGTCGACCTCGAAGGGCACCACGATGAACTGCGCCATCCGCTGGCTTTCGACCTGCACCAGTTGCGAGTCGTCGGCAACACCGAACGGTGGGCGAGGTTCGGTGGGGTAGGCGCCCGGATCAAGCGCGGTCAGATCGACCGTCGGCTCGGCGCTACCGGGCGTCGAGGATTCGGGGGCGGGTTCGCCGCCGGTGGAGCATGCGGCCAGCATGCCCGCGGTGACCGCGGCTGCGGCCGCGAGTGGGTACCAACGCTTCATCAGGGTCTCGTTTCTCTCCTGCAGCCCCTGCCGCGGAGGACCAACGACCTCACCCGGGCCAGCGCCGCACACACTGGTGTTGCTCAGTGAGTTGCTGCGCGAACCCCGAACGGTTCCCCCGAAACCCGGATCTGCACGATCCTCTTGTTCGGCTGCAGAATAGTGCGCCCACCCTCGCGCCCACACAGTCGGGTCTGCCATCGCGGGCGAACGGTCCGCTGAGGTAGCCGCGGCGAATGAGTCCGGGCCGGGGTCCCGCACGATCATCTGGGCCTGCACCGCCGGCGCCTGACGCCCACCGTTTTGCGTTTGCCCTGCCGCTTCGACCAGCATGCTTTCCATGACCGGTCGGGGGAACGGCGGCACTGCTACGAGACGATGGTCGGCGTGAACGCGCCCGCAGCACCCCAGACAGGGGTCGATGCGGCCGCGGCGGCGGTCGTGGCTGAGGCGGGAAAGGTGCTGCGCGCCTACAAACACGACGCCGTCGCCGACCTCGCCGAGACGAAACTGCATCGGGCGCCGCAGCGCACCGTGGTGGTGGCCGGCGAGGTGCAGCGCGGCAAAAGTTCGCTGGTCAACGCCCTGGTCGGCTACCGCGACCTGTGCCCGGTGGGGGTTGATGTCACCTCCTCGGTTGCGGTGTCGGTCACCACCACCGGTGATCTACCCGCCGCCCACGCCGCCGAGTTGTTCTTTCCCTCCGGCCCGCGGCCGGCTGAGATCGGCGAGCTGGCCGACTGGGTGACCACTGGCGGGCGGATGGTGTGTGATCGCAGCGTTGAGGAGCTGCCCACTGCGGCGGCGATCGCGCTGCGTGAGGCGGCGGTGGGCGATATGACCCTCATCGACACCCCCGGTGTCGGCGGTCTGGACCCCGGTTTGGCGAAACTGGCGTCGCAGTCCACGCAGCAGGCGTGCGTGCTGGTGCTGGTCTGTGATGCTTCTGCCCCGATCACGGCCCCGGAGATGGCCTTCGTCCGCGAGGCCAGCGCTGGTGTCGATGCCGTTGTTGTGGCCGTGACGAAAACCGACAAACACCTGGGACGCTGGCGGGCGATCGTCGCCGAGAACCAGCGCCTGATCGCCGAGCACCTGGGGCGTACGGTGCCGGTGATCGGGGTGTCGAGCCTCCTCGCCGTCCTGGCCGCCGAGACCCCCGACCCGCAGGCGCGTCACCGCCTCGAGGCCGACGCCGGGATCGCCGCCCTGCGCGCGGCGATCACCGACCGACTTGACGCCGCCGCGGCGGCCCCGCACCTGGATGCGGTCCGCACCTGTCTGGACGGGCTGCGCACCGTGCGCACGACCATCGCCGACGAGCTCGCCGCGCTGGCTGCTGGAGCGAAAGCGTTGCCGGATCTGACCGCCGAACGCGACCGGCTCACCGACCTGCAGGCCCAGTCACGCCAATGGGAGCAATACCTCGCCCGGGACTTGACCTTGTTGCGGCAATCGGCGGTCGATGACCTCGAACGCCGCCTCGATGGGGTGCGCGAGAAGTGGACCACCTACATCAACAGCAACGGCATGGCCGTGTTGCGGCGCAGCGAACAGAAGTTCACCGCCGACATGCAGGTCGATCTGCAGATGGCGATGGCCGAAACCCTCGCCGGGTTCCTGCAGGAGCTGCACGACACGATCATCACCCCACGCTTCGCCGACGACCCCGCGGTGTGGGAACAGATCAGCGACCGCATCGTCGCCTCGATGCAGGACAAGAAGATCGAAACCCACCAGGTCACCAGCAAACGCCAAGGGCTGCTCGACCCGACGTTGCTGACCATGGGTGTGGTCGGGTCCTCCACCCTCGGTGGCCTTGTCGGGCTGTCGGCGCTGATGGGTGTCGGCGCCGTCATCGGCGCGGTGTGGGTCGGAGTGAACTTGAGCTTCCGGGCGATCCGCGCCGGCAAAACCAACCTGCTGGCCTGGCTGCGAGAAACGTTGGCCGCCACCAAGACCGCCACCGGCCGACTCCTCGACAGCGCCGTCGCCCAAGCCCGCCCCGACATCGTCATCCGCTACCGAGATCACCTGCGCGCCAGCATCGACCAGCTTCAAACCACCATCACCCACGTCCAGGAGGCCGCGGCCGCCGACGCCGCCACCCGCGAAAAGTCCACCCAACGCCTCACCTCGAACCTGGCCATCGTCGACAAACGCATCACCGCCGCCCAAGCACTGCTCGACGGAGACCCGACATGAGTAGCGCGACACCAGATTCGGTGCACACCACGCTCGACCGCGGGCTGCACCAGCTGGCCGCGCTCGGTGGGGACTGCATCGATCACGCCAATGCGATCGGCACCATCTTGTGGTCACCGCCGCGCGTCGTGGTGGTCGGCCGACTCAAAGCGGGCAAATCCACGCTGGTTAATGCGCTGATCGGCGCCCCGGTCGCCGAGACCGCCGCCCTGGAGGCCACCAACGTCGTCACCGTCTACCGCGACGGGTCCCCGTCCCGGGCTGAGGTCCTCGCCCTCGACAGCACCCGCCACCGCGCCGCGCTGCGCCCGGGCGCAGGGATCGAGTTACCGATCCCGTCAGCCGAGGTCGCCTACGTCGACCGGTGGCTGCCCTCAGCGGCGCTGCGCGAACTCACCCTCATCGACACCCCCGGCCTGTCGACGCTGACCGCCGCCAACGACGCCGCCACCCGCCGAGTGATGATCGACGGCTTCGAACAAACCCGCACCGCCTCCATCGATGCCGATGCCGCGGTATTCCTCTTCGACGCCGCACCCCGCGTCGATGAGATCGAGTTCCTGCACCGGCTGCCGTTCACCCCGTTGACCATGCTCGGGGTGCTCTCGCGCGCCGACTCCTTCGGCGAAGGCGCCTTCGGCCGCCGCGACCCACTCACCCACGCCGCCGCCCACGCCGCCACCATGGCCGGCCCGCTGGCCGGGATCGTCCACGCGATCGTCCCGGTGTCCGGGCTGATGGCGCAAACCAGCCACACCGGCATGCTGACCGAACGCCACGCCGCGCTGCTCGCCCAGCTCCGCGACATCGCGCCGCTAGAAGTGCTGCGGATCTTCGACTCCGAAGACCCCACCAGCGGGGGAGTACCGCCGGCCGAACGGCGTGAACTCCTCGCCCTGCTCGGCGAGTACGGCGTACTCAACGGCCGCCGTATCGCCGCCGACGGAGCCGCAGCGCTCAACACTTGGCTGGCCGAACGATCCGGGATCGCCGCCCTGCGCCACGCCCTGACCGCGGCCACCGGCCGGTTCGCCATGCTGCACCGCGCCCACCGCATCCTGGCCCGCCTCGATCAACTGGCCTTCACCCATCCCGCCCGCGACCACATCCGCACCCTGACCGCCGGATTGCGCGCCGACCCGGCCCTGGCCGCGGTGACCGTGCTCGAGGACTACCAACGCATGCTCGACGTCGACCCCGACGCCGCGGTCACCGACGAACTGCGCACCATCCTCACCGCCACCACCCCCGCCGGCCGCGTCGGCCTCGACGGCCACTCACCACCGGCCGCCGTCACCGCCGAAGCCCACCGCCGCCTGGCCGCCGCCCAGCAACGCACCCTGGCCACCCGGTCGGCGGCCGAGGACGCCGCCCTGGTCACCCTCATCCGCACCTACACCGCTCTGGCCGCCGGCCACTGACACCCCCTCCCGCACAGGACGATCCGACACCATGACATCTGCCACCCAGACATCTGCCACCCATGCCTGGTCTCTGGCCATCGACTTCGGCACCTCAAACTCGGCGGCCGCGCATTCGGGCGCCACCAGCCGCAGCATCGAAGCGCTCTCGCTGACCCACACCAGCAACCTGATGCCCTCGGCGGTGTTCGTCGACACCGCAGGCACCGTCCTCGTCGGGGGTGCCGCCCTCAACTCCGCCGCACAGAACCCGGCCGGGTTCATCGCCTCACCCAAACGCCTCATCGGCGCGCAACCGGCCGTCGCAGCCAACGGGCACACCCTGCCGATCTATGCCCTCGTCGCCGCCGTGATGCGTACCATCATCGGCCGCGGGGTCGCCGCACACGCCGGCACCATGCCCGACCGGGTCGTGCTCACCCACCCCGAAGCGTGGGCGCCCCAACAGATTCAGGTTCTCACCGACGCCGCAAGGGCCGCCGGCATCCCGGCCGAGCGGATCACCACGATCTCCGAACCCCGCGCCGCGGCCGGGCACTACTCCCGCTCCCACGCCCTGCAACACGGCACCAGGATTGCGGTGTTCGACTTCGGCGGCGGCACCCTCGACATCGCCGTCCTCGAGGTCACCCCCACCAACACCTTCCAGGTCATCGCCGCCCGCGGCGACAACGGACTGGGCGGCAAGAACTTCGACGCCCTGCTGCAACGCTGGGTCGAGGATCGCCTCGCCGACCGCGACCCCGACCACGCCGCCTGGCTGCGCCGCGCCGCCCCCATCGACGCCATCCAGTCCTTGCAGGACTCCATCCAGCAGGCCAAAGAGCTGCTGTCCGAAACGCCGTCGGCCACCATCACCGTGCCCGGCCCGAATGAACGCACCACCCTGCAGATCACCCGCGACGAGTTCGACGAACTCATCACCCCCGCCGTCGACGCCGCCGTCCACCTCACCCGAACCACCCTCGCCGACGCCGGCCTCACCCACCCCGACCAACTCACCGCCCTCTACCTCACCGGCGGGTCCTCCCGCATCCCCCTCATCCAGCAACGCCTCGGCGAACTCGGCCCCGTCGCCACCCTCGACGACCCCAAAACCGTTGTCGCCCAAGGTGCACTGCTCACCGTGCTGGCGGACTCGGCGCCCACCCAGCCCCGCGGCATCCCCGAAGCCGCCGACCTCATGCCGACCTGGCACACCCAACCCCGCACCTTGGGCTCACCAGCCCAGCCCGCCTCGACGCGGCGACGCTGGTTGCGCATCGGCGCCGCGGCGGTCGCCGTCACCGCCGCCGCCGCGATCGTGACCACCATCGTCACCACCGCCAGCGGCAGCGACGACGACCCCACCGATGCATCCCAGGCCACCCAAACCCTGGGCGCCGACACCACCCCCGCCGGCCCCACCGGCGAAGACGGCGGGCCGATCCTCACCGACCCCGACCAAATCCGCCAGCAACTCCCCGGCGCCCTGCAATCCCAGATCACCGACTGCACCAACGGCAGCTTCACCGACAACGGCGCCCTCACACTGGACTGCACCCTCAACGAGGCCGGCACCCTGAGTGGCCTCAAAATCGAGGGCGGCCTATCGGACTCACTGCGGATCGACATCAACGTCGACGACAACGAAGCCACCCGCGAGATCCGCAACCTGCGTAACGGGGTCTACAGTGCCGGCAAGGGCACCGTCGTCGAAGACACCAACCGCCAGGCCGCCGCCGAGATCACCCCGAGTCTCAGCGACAACGAATACACCATCTGGTACGCCAACACCGGTACCGGGCTGGTCCTCAGGGTCACCGAACTGTCGTCGGTAGAGAATGCCCGCACCTTCCTCACCCGCTCCGGCCTCATCAACTGAGTGCGTAGAGGTGTCGACGTGATCGGGCAACCCCACCGTGAAGGACTGGCATGACGAAGTCGCTCGAGCGCGCGATCGCCCGTGCGGTCGCCACTCGGATCGCCCAGCTCGATGACGGGCCGCGCTACGCCGTCTACACGACCGCCGGACTGGTTCTCGCCGCCTGCGCGCTCCTGCTTCCCGACTACCTCATCGTGGTCGTATTCCCGCTGGGGCTCGTCGCTTTCGGCATCCTCGTGGCCGCTATCGCTGGTGCTAAACCAGCAGAGAAGATCGCGCTCTGGGCGGGGCTGACCTTCGGCCTGGCGGCCGATTGCATCTGGGTAGGCCTGGTCTTCGACGGCATTCTGTGAATCTGGAACATCAGTTACCCACAGGCCCAGTCGAATACGTTCGATTCGAGGTCGTACTGAAGGGTGCCGGTGCCGATGTTCATCCCGGGAAGTTCGATCAGGTCGAGGTAGTACGGGGTGAGTCCGTCGGGAATCCACTGGGAGGGAAAGATTGTGCCGCCGAGGTGATTCCACCATTGGAGTTTGTTGGCCCAATCGTGGTGGTCGCCGTCGCCCCACGTGCTGAGGTACGGAGTGTCTGTGGTGGCGTCACGTTCGACGGGGGCGATGCCGGCGTTGGGGTCGTGGCGGCGCGGCGTGAGGCGCACGAGCAGCGGGGGGTCGTCGTGGTTCCACGCATGGCGGGGTAGTCCGTCGTGGTTGTGTTCTCCGGGACGTCGGCGGTCTGCCGGGGGTGAGCCGATCCGGGTGAGTTCCTCGGCGGTGAGCCAAATGGCTGCAAAGTAGAGATCAAGGATGTCGGTGAGGAGAATCTGTTGGGGGTGGGGGCGATGGTGGTGCAGGTCGATGACGAACGGATCGGCCGGATCCGGGTTGTCGGGTAGCGGCATGAAAGCCTCGCCTGCTCCCTGAAAAAGCGCGAACCCTGGGAGGTCCGGGCCGCGCCGACGGAAATGCTCGGGGAGCCACAGGGTGATGACGTGCATCATCGGCATCCCCGTCGTCGGATCGCGCGGCCACTGCTCCGGCGCGATCCCCGGACCGACCGGTCCGATCCGGCCCGCGGGGACCGAATGCTGGGCCGCCCAGCTGGCCGGATCAACCCGCGAGTCTTCGGACGTGTGGCTCGGGTCTTCCCACAACCGGCCGACCCTGTCTTCAAACACAATGTCGTAGACGGGGAACCCGCCGTCGGGGTCGCTCTCTAAGTCGGGTTCTGTGAGGTTAGGGAAGGGCGCGCCAACCATCTCTGCTATTTCCTCCTCAGCGTGCAGACTTCGGTCGGTCCGCTCTAGAGCAATGACTCACCGATCGTTGAACCGGCGCCCTGGCGAACAGTCGATGGGTGGGTGTCTACCTGGTGCTGTCCGTAGCGCGCAGGATGCTCTCGGCCAGCGTCCACAGTTCGGTCTCGGACACAGATCCGGGCTGATACTTGACCTTGATGAACAACGTGTCGGCGGTTAGTGCCCACTCATCCAGGTCGTCATGCGAGGCTGCGACGAAGGAGTGATGGCCAAATGAGGCACGACGATCGCTGGGAACTGGTGTGTAGGTATACGCAGGACTTGGGTATAGCTCCGCATCAGTACGCGCCGTGTCGGCGGTGACTGGGCTTTCCCGGGTGCTGACGAGGATGCTGGCTCTTACATCGTTGGAAGTGGTTGAGGGGGTGTACATCGTCGTGAAGAATCGGGCGGGTTCGGGCTCCTCCAGGAGCACCGGATGCAAGCCGTCCAACGCGGCGGGTAACGCCTCATCGAGCGTGCCGGGCCGCCGTAGTGCGGTCAGGTCGGCGCCACTGGGTGGCGAAGTTGTCTCTGACACCGAAGCTCCGTTGAGTGAGGAAACGCTGGGGCTATCGTCGTCGCTAGTGCAGGCGACAGCGCAGAAGCATAGCGCGAGAGCGATCACAGCGGCAGTCATTGTTCGGGCTCGCGTTATGACGTGCATCGGTGGTCCCCTGAGCCGGTCGGATAGGCTGTGATGATGTCTCCATTGGAGTCTTTGACGATGACGTGGCTCCAGAAGAACTTGCCCGTCACCTCTCCGTTGCGCTTGTCATACATCCAGATTTTGCGCGCATAGCAAGTCTTGCCGTCTCGTTGCGAGGTGGCTTCTGGGTGTCGCAACGTGGCCTCAATGGTGTAGTCCATGAGGTCCATCCACTTGTCACCAGTGATCATTGCCTTGTTCGCCCAGTCATCCATATGACGACCCTTGATGTGTTCGAATCCGTACTCACGATTGCCGCACACCATGAATGCCCGCCGATCCCCGGCAACGTCGTACTCGCCGATGGTCTTCCGCTCGGCAGACGATCCGCATGCGCGGTACGGAGGCAAACCGCTGTTATCAGCGTTACGGCGCAAACTCTCCACAGCGTCACCGAGCGAAGCTGTCGGTGCGGTAGGCACCGCGGTGTTGGAGACCGGAGGTTGAACAGTCCGCGTTTCCGGAACCGGAACGATGGGTGTACGACCTGGTGGCGGAATGTCGGTAGGGGCGTGGGCGGTCATGTTCGGCCCAGTGCCAGGGGTGGTGGGCGTAGTCGCGCCCGGCAGGCTGGGAGCCACCACTGAAGGTGTGGTGGGAGTGTTCTCAGGCGTAGCTTGAGGGTCACGGCAGACGTAAGGCACCGGGGGTGGGGGGGCGTCGTTGGGACTCTTACCGGGGTTGCTTGCAGCCCAACCCTGCTTCCAGGCGTTGTTGTACGCGTTGGTCTCGCGCTCGCAACGCTCTGCTGGTGTCTCGGCGTAGGCAACGCCCTGGCCTACTGCTAGGGAGGCGAGCGCGCAGAGAGTCGCGAGAAGCGTCACCACTGTGACCGCCAGGCCCGCCATCTGAGATCGACTGCGTGTGTAAAAGACTGAAACTTCCTTCTGGACGCGCATGTCTCAGAGCCACGTGCGGCTAGAGAAGATATTGATGGTGTCGTCGGCTGTCGGGGAAGACACTGACAGACGTGCGATGATCCGCACGGTCGTGGGTCCCAGGCATCCATCGACCCCAACACGCACCCGCTTAGCGCGGATCGAGGCCCGATCGGTCTGTAGGGTCTTCTTGCCAAGCGAGATCTCGTTGATTCGTCCGGGTCGGATCTTAGTCGAGATTGATGGGCTCACCGACGCGCTTGCGCCGAGGTTCCCCGCCGGGATGCCGCTGATCGTCACGCCGACGCTAGGGCCGAAGCTAGTAGCAAGACCGAGGGTTGCGCCGTCAGAAACGTCGATCTGGCAACCAATAACGAGAAACTGCTCCAGAACCGCCGACTGAATCGGCTGGCGTCCCTTGCCGGTAATCGAGGCATCCACTTTGGAGGAGATCCAACCCTCGCGCGACGTTGCTACGTTGGCAATATTGGACATGGGATTGACAACCAGCTCAGTAGCTTTGAGCGTTACCGTCCACCCATCATCGGTGACCAGCCGATCGTACTTCGACGACAGTGGCGTCGGCGTAGCGTCAGCTGCACCCGCCGCGGCTGCCAAGGAGCCTATAGCCACCAACGCCGCAATGATCCGGAACCCGACCCGATTCGACACGCAGAATCCTCGCCCTCATCCCCGGATTGGCCGGGGAGCCTGGCGATGTCAGCGGTAGCACGCCCAATAGGGCGATGTCCCCCGACACCGCTACGTAGACAATTCACAAGAATGAAGCGGTCGCAACTATGGCACAGGAGGTTTAAAGGCGACAAATCCCAAGCCTGGATTCGTCCGAACGGGGGAAAGGTGCCGCACGGTCGTACCTATTGACCACTGTCGTACCTGTCGACCGTCCTTCGAGGTGAGTCGTCGCCCTATCGCAGAGGGACGTCGACACTCTTGCTGCGTGGGTACGCACGATCGCGGTCAGATTTCACTGAGCTAACCGAGCAATCCACCCGGTCTGTGCGGCCGTTGAGCCGCGCCCTCAGGTGATTGCTTCGCGTGCCGCCGACATCCTGGCCACCGAGCCCAGCTCGGCCGACGCCGTCGCAGAGGCTACGGCCGAGCTGCCCAGCTATGTCGCCGACGTGACCAGATGGGACCTCGTGGCCGCCGTGGAGAAGGCCGCCGACAGCATTGCGCGTAGCCGCCACCCGCTGCTCGGCGATGTTCTCGGACCGGGTCCGGTGCCGTGGGAATGCTGGCAGTGCGAGCTCGTCGAGCCGTGGCCAATCCTCGCCGACGCTGCAGCCCGTCTCGGTTCGGCGCTGCCGTCCCGGCACCCGAATGCCGGACACTGGGCGGTGACGACCGACTGAACGAAGACTGCGGGTGGACGAAGAACGCCCACCCGCAGTGATCGGTTCAGCGCAGCCGAGCTGACTGTCAGGGCCAGGTGAAGTTGCCTGTGCCGCCGACGATGACGTCCTGGCCGTCGACACCGAAGTCGTAGGTCGTCAGCCCGTCGTCGCCGTGCTGCAGCTCGATCGGGGCGGCCGAGGCCAGCCCGCCGCCCAGCAGCGACAGCGCACCGGCCGCGGCGACGGCCGCCACGGTGGAACCGATCGTCTTACGTACTCGCATCTGAGTGTTCCTTTCGTCATGCCAGCCACTCGACTGGACTTCGGTGTTCTGCACGTCTGCGGTCGCAGACCGTGCGCGGCGCACCGCCGGTGGTGCGTCCACAGATGGGTTGCCCTCGGGGTGGTGAAATGTTCCTGCCGGGCAGCACATTCCGGCCGATTGGTTTACAGGTAGACGACGCGGCCGTAGACGGCGTTGCCGTCGTTGGCTTTCGGGGTGCTGGTCTTGAGGATGGCGTAGGAGCGGACCGCGACCGGGCCGGCGCATCCGTCGATGCTGATGTGGCCTTCGCGGGTGGTGGTCGACGCACGTCCGGCGCCGACGGCCTTCTTGTCGAAGGCGATGGTGGTGATCTTGCCCGGTGACATCGTCACCGACAGGCTCGGTTGCAGCAGTGCCTGCGGACTGATCGACAGGTTGCCGCTGGGTCCGGTCGCGCTGACGCCGCCGCCGCCGCTACCGCCGATGCCCAGGCTCGCCCCGACGCTGCCGGTCACCGATTCCAGCTGCACCGCGCATCCGATCATGTACCCGGCCTCGAGTTCACCGGTGATCGGCGACCCGGCCTGCCCGGCCGGTGGCGCCAGCGTGGACACCGCCCGCATCGACATGAACGCTTCCCGCGACGTCGGCACCGAGGACAGCGGGGCGACTTTCTGCACTTTCTCGTGGGTGGAGGCGATCGAGGCCTTCCAGCCGTCGTCGGTGACCCAGCTGCGCTGATGCCCCGGCTGGGCCTCGGCGGTACCGGCGGCGAACCCGCTCGCGACGGCGCCCATCGACACGGCGGCAACGGCAATGGTCATGGCGGTCTTGTTCATCGGTGTGTCCTCTGGTCCTGTCGCAGCGAATCGCCGCGCCCTTGCTGGCAGTCCCGCCTCGGTTCATCGGGGCGAGAAATGTGCTCTGCGTGAGCAACTGAGGATTGGTTGCGGTGCGGCACAGAGAATGTTCCCGACTGCACGACTCCTGTTGACGCCAACCAGCTGGGCGGGTGTGTCGTCAGCGTGACCGCCGCCCGTTCGGCCCTAGGGTGTCGGCTGGGGCAGCCGCTGGAAGAGCGTGCTGTGGGGGTCGACAGTAACGAGGAGTGGTTGTGGAGCTGGAGCACGTGCAGTACGAACACCGGACGGCTGATTTCATCGCTCTCACTGGCGCATTCGCATCATTCGAGCCAGAGCATTATCAGAGCTGGTACACCGGCCAGCATCGGTTGAGTATCGGCATTCAGGACACCAAGGAGTACACGCTCAGCTACGAACCTGGTAAGCCGGGGTTCGACCCGCCGCGGCTTCCCGAGTTGACGTTCCTGATCCCTAATGCGCCGGCCCCGGTGGTCGTCGACCTCATCACTCACGACGCTGAGCCGACCCTGTTGGATGCTGCCGACGGCTGGGTCCATGTCGAGCAAGGTGGCGCCGAATTCGGCTACCTGCCTGTGACGATGCAGCCTCTGGTGTGGTCGTCGCCGAGCGAACACGAGCGCATCAAGCCTCTGGTGCAGACGATTTTTGGTCCTTGGAACATGGTTCGCGTGTCCTGCCGGGACCGGCGACCCTCCGATCCCGCCGTGCAGGTGCGTGTCGACATCTGGCAGATCCCCGGGCCGGCCGGCCTCGAGGTCATCCGCTACACGCCGACCGGCCGCAACACTCCGGCCGCGTCACACGCCCCGGCCCAGCCCGCCGAGGTGCGAGAGCGCATCGACGCCGCCGTGGCGGCCGACTCTGCGACCTCGGTGTCTGGGCCGCTCGACGCCGACCATTTGGCCAACCTGTCGCTGTTGATTCGTGGTGATTTCAGCGATCCCGAGGCGTGGACGATGGTGGTGAATGCGGCGCTGGCTCCCGATCCTGTCGATGGGTTCTCTGCCGATCTCACCCTGGTCGATGACCCCACCTACGACAACATCACCGTCGACGAGCTGGCGCACGCGATCGGGGAGCCGCCGCCGTTCTACGTGTTCCTGTGCGATACCCAGACTCTGTCCGACCCCGACCACCCGATCCTGGCCATCAATCTCGACGGCGAGGACACTTCGAATCGGAGCGTGCGGGTCGTGCCCGCTGCGATGTGGTCGATCGAGAACAACCTCGCGCTGGCCAACATGGACTTCGCCGAGTTCGTCGGCGCCGCCGACGCCGACGGCATCTTCCGCGGATTCTGACGTCGAGGCCGTCAAGCCCATACACAGCGATGCCCGACCCCCAGCTGAGGGTCGGGCATCGCTGTGGTTGACCTCGGGCGGGGGTCAGACGAGGGCGTCGCTGTCGTGGCCGCCGGGGGTGGTGTCTTCGGGGGAGTCCGGGGTGTCGCTGTAGGTGCCGGTCTCGTCGCTGTAGAGGTCGAGTTCGCCGTCACCGTCGGTGTCCTGGCCGTAGACATCGGCCTGGCCGTCGAAGTCGGTGTCGAGCGCGACAGCGTCGAATTGCCCGTCGCGGTCAGTGTCGACAGCGACGGCGTCGATGGCCCCGTCGGCGTTGGTGTCGACGAGCAGGGTGTCGGGTGCGCCGTCGCGGTCGGTGTCGGTCAGCACGGTGTCGGGTGCGCCGTCGGCGTCGGTGTCGAGGGTCTGGGTGACCAGTTGCCCGTCTTCGTAGGAATCGACCTGGGTGAGGCCGCCGTCGGCGTTGAGGTGGGCGACCTCGTCAACCACGCCGTCGCTGTCGAGGTCGCTGGCGATGACCGCGCCGCCGTCGGCGGTCGGTGCCGCCGCGGTGTCGATCTGGCCGTCACCATCGGTGTCGGCCTCGACCAGGACCACCTCACCGGCTTCGTCGTAGTGCACGTCGATGGCGTTGCCGGCGTCGTCGGTGGTGTGCACCACCTCGCCGGCCGGGCCGTCGGCGGCTTCCGGGGCGGGCGCGGGCGCATCGGCGGGGGCAGCGTCGGGGTTGTAGGGCTCGTCGGGGCTGATGATGGGGGCGTCGCTGCTGGGGGTACCGGACATGGTGGGTCCTCTTTCGAACTCGGTCTGTGAGCGTGTCGGGAATCTGTTGCCACCAGGAATGAGGAATGTTCCCGCCCACGATCGCCGCGACCCCGAATCCGCGTCTATCTGGCGAGGAGGATTACATCACAGCTGTCGGGACCGGGTCGGGAACACCAGGGGTGGGCCGTAACATCTCACCTGGTGACCGGGCCGACGGCGACCTTCGTCGGCGACCACCTCACCAGAAACGGAGGTCAACACATGCAGGAGGACGAACCGTCGCCGGTTCTGGCGTCACTCGGCATCGACCCCGCCACCCTCGCCGCCGACCTGCCGCCGGGAGTGTGGGACAACGCGTTGCAGGCCGCCTTCGACCCCGACGCCGTCGCCGACCCCGACACCGTCCCCGACATGGACGACACCCCGCCGGCCGATCCCGATGAGGACATCGACCTGGGCGACGACGACCCCGACGGCCCGCCCGAGGCGCCGGCTGATCCGCCGGTCGCTCAGGCCGCCCAAGACGCCTCCGAGGAGGGACAGCTCCCGCCCGCCGAGGAGGGCAGCGCGAGTGTCGACCTCGCCGACGCCGGTGTCGAGGACCCGCACCCCGGTGCCCACGACACGCACGACGACATCTGAGAATCGGGTTGGGGGAGTTGATGGACGAAGCACGTCTGCTGCTGCAAGCACGTAACGGCGACCAGCACGCCTTCGCCGAGCTCGTCGGCGCTCACCGCACGCACGTGTGGGCGGTGTGCCTCAATATCTGTTCCAACCCCCACGACGCGGAGGACGCCCTGCAGAACACCCTTGTCGCGGCGTGGCAGAACCTGCACAAGTTCCGCGGTGAGTCGAAGTTCAGCACCTGGTTGCACCGGGTGGCCGCGAACAACGCCTTGATGGTCGTGCGGCGCCGCAAAGCCAACACCACCATCACCGACTTCACCGACCCTGACCAGCCGATCCAACTCGTCGACGACACCCACCAGTCAGCGTTTGATGACCAGATCGCGCTGCGCGACGCGGTACGCGACGCTCTGGCACAACTGCCCGAGGATTTCCGAGAAGCCGTGGTGCTGCGCGAATTTGGCGATCTCACCTACGCCGACATCGCCGCCCACCAGGGCGTTGGTGTTCAGACCGTCAAATCCCGATTGAACCGAGCCCGCACCCAACTCGCCGAGCTGCTACGCGACACCGCCGCAGCGACAGGCCAGTAGCGTCGAACGAGACATCGATCAGCGAGATTGGTCGTTGAGGAGGGCTGACGGTAGATCGGTCAGGCGTGGCGCGTTCGGGTTTCGGCGGAACAGTTCCGAGGTTCGGGGGTTGGTAGCGACCTGGTGCTGCTGCCGCTCGCGAATCTCGGTAGAGACCAGCCCGATGCGCTGTTCGATGCCGTGGCGCTGTTTGTACTCGCGGGCGGTCAGGTCGTGGGTTTCCAGATGGGTGCGGGTCAGTGCACGGAAGCGCTCACCGCATTCATGGCAGGCGATTGTCTCGCCGTCGTCGTCGAGGTGTCCCCACCAGCCATGTCCTGACCGGCGAGGAGTCGGCGTGGTGGAGGAATCGACGCCTGCGGGGTCGAGTAGCACGCGCTCGCGTCGCCGCTGGATCGCGTGCGCGTAGCAGCGGTCTTGTTCCACCGCCCACCATTCGCATTCGGGCACAACACATTTACGCGCTTGTCCGTTGCGTTCCAACATCTGAACCAACACGGTGGACAGATCGTCTCCGGCTCGGCCGGCGATGGTGTCGAGGGCGGCCGACAGCGCAGTAGCCACGATGTGCTGTACCCGCTCGGCGGTGAAGCGCCGCTGCCACATCCCGCCCCAGATGGTGGCCGCCAACAGGTCGTCGGAGACACCCGCGGTGCGGTAGACCCGGTCGAGGATGGCGCGCGCATCGCAGACCACCGTGCGCAGGCGGGCGCCGCAGGCAGCGATCGCCGCCACGATTGCGTCGCGATCGGGGCGGCCGGCGGCAGCGATGGCGATGTCGGCGAAGTAGCCGGCGAGGTCATCGACGAGCCGACCACGGCTGTCTTGGCCCAGGTCGCGGATAGCCGCGGCCGGGGTGAACACCGGCAGGCCGTCAACAATGTCGACGTCGTCCCACGACAACGCCGTGGAGCGGCCCAGATATCGGGCGGTCGTGGTCGTACGTGAGCCGTTTCTGCGCTCCTTGGTGATCGCGAGCTGCGGCAGTCCCTTACCGGGCTGTCCGAGGCCATGGATGGCCACGGCGGTTGTGCCGGTGATCACACAGTCAGGGCGGGGCGCCGCTAGCCGTTGAGCAGGGGTCGAATCCCGTACGGCCGCTACCCAGGCCAGCTGCGCGGCGACGAGGACGCCCTCACCGGGACGGTCGGCTTCGCGCATCACTCCGTTGGCGACGGGGACCACTAGGCGCGCGTTGCGCAGCTTCTTGTGATCGCTGCGGGTCACGCCCTGCTGCTGGAGCTGGGCGCTGGTGATCAGGCCCCACTGGGCCGTCCGCAGCGACGCGGTATCGGCCCATTTGCGAGCAAGCAGCGGGGGCAGGGGAGACGACGGGGCGTCCAGGCGGACACCGGTGGCCGCGATCGCGGCGACGATGGCGGCGCGATCGGGGCGGCCGGCCGCGGCCCCGACGATGGCAGTGAAGTAGTCGGCCAGGTCGTCGGTGAACCGGGCGCCACCGTGTGCGGCGAGATCGCGGATCGCCGCGGCTGGGGTGAAGACTGGCAGTCCGTCGAGGACTGCCACGTCATCCCACGACAGTTCTGCTCGTCGAGGAACGATCGCGTAGGTGGCGGTTTGCCGGTGCTGGAAGCGCCCGGTGACTGCCAGCTGCGGCAGCGTCTCGACTGGGGGATCGGCGAGTCCATGCAGGGCCAGCGCGGTGTACGCGGTGACCACATAGTCTGGTCGCTCGGCCGAAAGCCGTTCCTTCGGAGTTGAATCCGGTGCTGCCGACACCCAGGCCAGCTGGGCTGCGGCAAGCAGGTCGTCCGACGGCGGGCGGGGTTCACGCATTACACCTCTGGCCACCGACACCAGCAATCCGTTGCGCCGGAGCAGAAGCTGACTCGACCCGGCCACGCCGAGGCGCTGGAGTTGGGCGCTGGTGATCAGGCCCCACTGCTGGGCACGCAGCGGTGCAGAATCGGCCCATCTCTGAGCCAACACCGACGACTGCGCAACCACCGGGAAAGGATAGGTCACGCCGAGCCGATGACAGATGTCAGCGCCAGCCCTGGACTCAGCAGAACTCGAGAGCAACCAGCTGCCACCGATAGGCGACACGGCCCAGAGTGGATCGGCTGCCCGGCCGCGCGGCGGCACGTATCCGACATGGTCTTCGCTCGACGCGGGCGGCGAATGGCCGCACCTGGCCGTCCGTGGTGACGGAACCGAAGATCTCGGCGCCGCAGGGGTCACACAGCTGTACATGCAGTCGATGCACCGATGGCCCGATCGAGGACTTCTGGGTCCTATTTGCCGTCGCGGCAACCATCTTCGCGATATGGAAGGCGTCGTGACGGACCAGCACCGCGATCTGGTCCGCGACCGTTGGAGCGACCGTCTCGCCAAGACGAGACGGTCCTCGATGGCGTCCGATCACCTCGCACACCAGCTGCATGACAGCAACCGAGAAACGGTGGGCCTCCCTCGCGGCTGACGACATCGCCAGTGACGCATTGCCCCTGTGCGCGAGCGGGTCTCGCACTCGGACGGTGCCGCTCGGGGCCGCCGCGCGCACGGACGTGTGCGCAGAAGCCGACCGCACTCGGGGGTGCGGCAGGAATATCCCTGTCGGTGACGCGCGAATCAATGGCTGCACGGTGATGAGTTGCAGCAAGGACCCCGCCCGGTTCCCAGCCGGTGTGTGTTCCGTCTCGGCGACCCCGGCGGTATGTGACCGATCGGCGCCGCGGCGATCCGGTGCCTTCCCTTCGCGGTCTCGACCGGTACAGTCCCGCAGCAAGCAAGCAGATCGTGAGCCTCACGACCAGCCCAGGGGGAGACAGAGTTATGGCTAGCCGTCAGCGTTTCGTGGTGCCACTGCTGGTGGCATCGTGGGTCGGCCTCGTAGTAGCCGGATGTTCGGAATCCGATGCCTCCGAAGCCGCGGATACGCGGCCGAAGTTGTCCAAGATCGACATCCCCTACGCCGAACTCAGCGTCACCGTCAATGGCCAACCACTCCCGGGCATCGACCCGGCTGAGTTCATGTGCTACCGACAGAGCGATTCCATCAGCATCACCGGACAGGACCCCACCGACGGGCAGCCCGGGCTCATTGCCGATCTCCAACCAGGCAATCCACCGAAACTCGTGAGGGTGTCGTTCGGACTCGATGGGGTCCTTTACACCGCCAAGCAGGGCAAAGGATCGGGCGAAGACGTCTACGAAGACGGTTCCCGAATTACGGTTCGCGGGACCGCGGAAAGCTGGGATCTTGCCGTACCTATCACTAAGCAATTCGAGTTCTCGGCAACCTGCAACTGACACCGCACAAGCCTTGGATCGCCGGGTCGCCCGCTGTCGTGGGCAGTGATCGACTCCGCGGCCATCACCCAGCTTCCCGGCGGTCAGTGATCAGCTCGACGTAACACCTGAGGAGCTCAGTTCCACCGACGCCGTGGGCCAGGCATGTCCGGCTGATCGGTCTGAGCGGAACATCACGGCAGCCCCAATGCATCAGACCCTCCGAACAGCCAGCCGATCCGCGGCGGCTCCGGACGGTAAGGACTCGCGATGCCAGGCTGCGTTCCCGCGCTACCCACGCAGGGAAAAGTCGACCGCCGATCGACAGGACCGATGTGACAGCGACGTCGAGGCGAGAGCGCGTCTACCGGCGCCTCGCCGCCGACCTCGCCCACGCCGCTTCTTCGCCACACTCGGACGGACACCTCGGCGTAGCCGACATGCGGCGGATGTCCTGTCCCACGTGCGTTCTCGTGGACTGGTTGCGCCATGTCGAGGAGCGATCCGGGTTCACCGACAGCAGCGAGGTCGATCAACTCCGGATCGATCTCTGCCGGTCGTTGGCCAGCACCGGCACCCGCGATTGCGGCGCCGCTGAGGCCGTCATCGACCAGTTCTACCTTCAGCCACCAGTGAGCGCTGAAGTCTTGACCGAAGCGGCGCAAGCGCTGCGGGAGTTGGCATCTCGCGACCATCACGTCGAACTATCGAGGCTCGCAGCAGACCGCGCACTGGGCGCCTGTCGATCGGGGATCCTCGAGTGCCTGACCGAGCATGGCCAGCAGCAGGATGTGCATCTCGTTGCCGACCAAATCAGCGATCCCAGCGTGCGGGCGACAGCGATAGCCTGCCTCCGACGGTTCCGTCCGACCCCAGTCCATCTCATCGGCACGGTCGAGGCCTACCTCTACGACCCCGACAGCGCTGTCCGCGAGGCAGCATCCCGGACCGTGGCAGTCCTCTACGCCGCAGTGTTCGCGGCGAACAGCGGTGCAATCTGAGTCCCCGGGCACCGTCGCGGGGCCCGTGTCGCGCGGTCCGGCAGGCCGGATCGCCACGCCCTCTTTATAGGTCGCGTGACGATCCAGTGCGGGGCGAAGATCTGCGGTGTCGGTCCATCGCTGCATCAGCGGACAGAGCGGCGGGCCGCGAGGGGCGAAGACGTCACGAGTCAGTCCTGGTCGAAATAGGTCTCCATCGCCTCGATCATTCGATCCTCGTAGGCCTCCTGGTTGATGAAACGCGCCTCGAAACCCTCTTCGGTGTAGCTGCCCTGGGCGGCCTGCTCCCCGAGGGCGATGATGCGTGCGGTGCGCTCGTCGTCGTCGAGAAGGGATTCGAGCTTCTCGCGCAGACGTTGGAGAGCGTGCTCTTCGGAATCCGCTGTCACAGACCATTTTTCTCCGCCATAACGGCCCGTCCAGACACCGTTGTCGTCCTCGGTGAGGATGGCACGTTGGGTCACGTGCAACCGTGGTCGCGCATCCACCGATTCACCTCCCGCGGTGGGAACGGCGGGGGTGCGTACGGTTCCGGACTTCCCTTCCGGTCACACCCCCGCCTACCCGTACAAAACTACACGACCATCGAACAACCATTCGAGTCATCGAGTTAGACTGATGGCATGTTCGACCACTGGCCCGACTCCCGAACGCTGCGCGTGTTCGATCCACCGAGGCCCGTGCTGATCGACATGGCGATCGCTGACCCGTCCTGCGGACGGTCGTATGCCGCCGGTGGGGGAGTGTCGCTGCGGGTGCGTGCCTCCGGTGCCCGTATCGAGCCGACCATGCCGGCGCTTCTTTTGGCGTGGTTGCAGGTCTCAAATGGCTTGTGGCGCGGGGTTTGTCAGATGCCGGTCGAAAGCGCTAACCATGTCTCGTCGGCCGTCATCACGATGTGGGTGCCGCCCGAGGCGCTGCAACCGCGAGAGGACGCCGCCGAGCGATGACCGAGAACAACGATGCCGGGGCCGGGCCCACCAATCGCGTCGCATCCACACGCGGCCGCGTCGCGATAGGCGAGTTGACGTTGATCGTGCGGCCGCCCGGTAGGCCGGCCGGTGTTCGGGTCTACACCGACGACGAAGCCACCGAGGCCCAGGCGTACGCCGATGAGGTCGGCGGACAGGTCGAACGACTCGGAGAAGCCACGAGCTGACTCCGCTGGCGCTGCGCTGCCGCCCTCCCCGGCGGGTCGGTTGCCACAGGGCCATCGTGGTTGCGTTGTGCGGGTGGGTGAGTCGACGTCCGAGTAGTCAGGGCTGGGTGTCGTGTTCGGGCCAGATCACCTCGTCCGGGGTTTTGTCGGTGCGCAAGCCTTTCCACGAGGGATGTCGCAGCCGGCGGGTGAGTTCGCGGTACTCGATGGTGCCGATCAACACCGGTCGCACCCACCGCACGTTTGTGATCCTGGTGGGGGAGTGCTCGGTGGTGAACGGATGCTCGGGCCGCGCTATCGCGGCGAGTTGTTCGGCGATCTCGCGGCGGTGCCGCTGGGTGAACCCGGTACCGACCTCGCCGAGGTAGACCAACTCACCCGAGGGTCGGTAGCCGCCGACCAGCAGCGACCGCACCATGGTCGGGCCGCCGGTCCACCCGCACACGATCACTTCGGCGCTGAGCCGCAATGGGACCTTGACCCAGGCCGGGGATCGCTGCCCCCGCACGTATCTCGACGTTGCTCGCTTGGCGACCACGCCTTCCAGGCCGAACGTCGTCGCGAGTTCGAGCATCGGTTCTGCGGAGCTGTCAGGCCAGTACGGGGTGACCTGCACCGCGCCGGTGCTGGTGAGCGAGGTGTCGAGCAGTTCGCGGCGCTCGAGGTAGGGCAGCGGTGCGACGTCGGAGCCGTCGAGCTCCAGGACGTCGAACAGGTAGAACGCCGCCGGAACGTCGGTGAGGAGCCGCCGGCCCGGCCGCGGGGTGTGCATGCGTCGTTGCAGAAGCGAGAACGACGGCCGCCCGGCGGCGTCGAGGGCCACGATTTCGCCGTCGACCACGACGTCGCGGCCGCCACTGGCGTTCACCAGGGCGGCCGTGATCTCGGGGTAGGTCGAGGTGATCGGGCTGAGGTTGCGGCTCAACAGCGACACCTTCCCGCTGGCGATTCGGGCGACACAGCGCTGGCCATCGAACTTCATCTCCCACGACCAGCCCGAACCCGACGGGGGAGGACCCGCAGTTGCGAGCATCGGCGCCATGGAAGCCATACGTTCCACTGTCCTCGCTCACCGACCGGTCGGGTCTATCCTCAGGCCGTGATCGAACGCGTACGCATCACCGCAGAGACCACCGCGATCAACTACGCCGCCCGATTCGGTTACCCCGGCCGCACCCTCGCCGACTATCTCGACCAGCTCGGCGGATGGGACGGCTACGTCGATGACCCGTTCGGCACCCGGCCGTGGATCTCCCTGCGCGCCTTCGACGGAGCCGACCCCGGCCTGTTCCTCAAACTCATGTTCGCCGTCCCACAGATCCCCGGCGATGACTTCCCGCCCGTCTACGGCGACGAGGTGGTCCTCGCCGAGTACGACCTCCCCGAGGGCACCGTCATCCCGCGGTGACTGCACACACGGCGGTGCTTGTGACGACTGAAGCCGCCGACCCCGAGTGGGGTCGACGGCTTCAGTGCGTTGAGGGACGGTGCCGGTCAGTGCGCCTCTCGGCGAGTGGCCGCACGCAGCGGCGGAAAGGGGTGAGGCCCGGGGCAATGAGCCCGCCACCGTCGCACGAGTCAACGGTGGCCCCACCCGTGGTTATTCCGCGCAGCTGGCCGATCTATTCGGCGAGCTTGGCGACCGCCTGAGCCCAGAGGAAGAACTTGTTGGTGCCCAGGTCACGCACGGTCTTGATGTTGAACGCCGCCTGGAGCTTTTCGGCGTCGCCGTCGCTGACGCCTTGCAGCGCCGCGACCGGCGCATCGGCCAGCTCGGCCAGCGACTTGTCTTCGTATGCCTTGTCGAACTTGTCCGCAATTCCAGCCATGACCACTCCTTGAGAGTTCTCGACGACAGGGTTCGCAACACCCGGGAGGGTGCCGCGACCGCAGCCTAGACCGCCGTCACGACGATCCGAAAGGACCGTCGTGACGGCGTGTGGGATGGCGGGGTGACTATTCGCAGGCGACGCCGTCGCCGTCGCGGTCGAGCTTGCTGCTGTAACCGGGCTGGCCGGCGTAGATCGGGGCCGCGCCCGCGGCGCGGACTGCCGAGCAGTTGGCGTAGTAGACCGACGACGGCGCCTCAGCCGCAGGTGGCGGGGTGTAGGTCGTCGTCGGCGGCGTGTAGGCCGGTTCCGGGAGCGGTGTCGCCGTCGAGGTCCGGGTGTTGGGGATCTGGCGGGTCGTCGGTGCCGGAACCGCGGCGCCGCAGCTACCGAGAACGCGGGTGATGGCGTCCTTCTCGGCCTGGGTCACCCACAGCTGGTAGGCAGCTTTGACCTCGACCTGACGGGCGACGTAGGTGCAGCGGTAGGAACGGTTCGGCGGCAGCCAGGTCGCAGCGTCACCGTCGCCCTTCTGCTGGTTGGTGGGGCCGTCGGTGGCTTGCAGGTTGCGCGGATCGTTGGCGAAGTCCGCTCGCTGAGCCGCGGAGAGCTGCTGGGCACCCTTCTGCCATGCATCCGACAACGCGACGACGTGGTCGATCTGCACCGCCGACGAAGTCTGCTGGCCACGCACGAACGGGATGGTGGTGCCGGTGTAGGGGTCGGCAATGGTCCCGGACTGCACCGCGCAGCCGTTCGAGCCGGGCTTGAGCACGATGTTGGTGAGATCGCGGCGCAGGATGTCGTTGCGGGTGTCGCAGCCGTTGTGGCCGCTGTCGACGTTCACGTCATCGGTCCAGGCCTGCCCGAACAAGGCACGGTCATACCCCGTCTTGGGTGCGCGACCCTTCACCTCGAGCGTGTCCAGCGTCGCCAGTGCTTTGTTCGCGGCCGGTGCCGCCGACACCGTGACGACCGGCGTCGCCGTGGGCAGCGACACCACCTCCGACGCCGTCGCGGCCGACGTCGTCGTCGCAGGCAGGGTCGAGGTGTCAGCGACCCGCTCGGTGGTCGTATCGGTCGTCCCGCACGCCCCCAGCGCCAGGGCCAGCACAGCCGCGCAGCTACCGATCAGAACCCGGGATCGCGTCCTGCGAGGTGACGGGGTGGCCGGCGACTCTGGAGAGGAGACGGCAGGGGGGAGCGGGGGCATAGCCATTGAGCGGGAGAGCCTTTCACACAAGCGGCGACCGGCACGCACTGGCCGATCGAATGTCAACTACCTATAGCAACCCACTCGGACATCGTTACCAAACCGGACAATCCCGTCCCACGTTTGCTTCGGTGCCCCCGGACAGACTCGAACTGACACTGGACGGGCTTTGAATCCGTTGCCTCGGCTCCGCGGGTCGGTCGGATCAGGAACGGCCTCGCGCAGTCCACCGCCAGTCCGGAAACTCGGTTTCGAGGCGGCGGACCCGGCCGGCCGACAGTCGGCCTCGACGGTAGTCGGCGCGACGGTTCGCTGCCCACTGGCCGATCGCGAAGCCGTCGATCACCTCACGCTGGCGGGGGTTGCTGGTGCCGTGCACTACTCGATACCGATGCAGGTGCGCGAGGCCGGCCTCGAACGCGGCGGCCGATGCCGCGTCCTGGGGGTTCCACAGCCAGTCCGCGAACTCGTTGTCGAACAGCGCGATTCGGTCAGCCGACAGTCGGCCCTTGCGGTAGTCGGCGCGACGGTTCGCCGCCCACTGCCCGATCGGAAAACCGTCGATGACGTCGTGCTGGCGTGGGTTGCTGGTGCCGTAGACGGCGACGTAACGGCGCAGGTGTGCGATCCCGGCCGCGAAGGCGGCATCAAGCACGTTCCACCGCCAGCCGGGAAACTCGGTTTCGATGCGGCGGATCCGCTCGGGCGACAACCTGCCCAGCCGGTAGTCGGTGCGTCGGCTGTCGACCCAGCCACCGATCGCGAAGTCGCCGATCGTCGCGTGGCGGGCCGGCGAGCTCGAACCATGCGCGGCGACGTAGCGGTGCAGGTGCGCGATCCCGTCGTCGAACCGCCGCTCGTCCGCATGACGACGGCCAGCGGTCGGGGAGTCGTGCTCGCTGGGCACGGCGTCACCGCCTGCTCTTCGTGGCGGCGGGTCGTACCGTCCACCGCCAGTCCGGGAACTCGGTTTCGATGCGGCGGATCCGCTCTGCGGATAACTGACCTTTGCGGTAGTCGGCGCGCCGGGTGGCGACCCAGGTACCGATCGGGAACCCGTCGATCACATCCCGCTGCGGGACCTGGCTGGTGCCGTGGGCGGCGACGTAGCGGCGCAGGTGGGACAGTCCGGTCTCGAACGCCGTCGCGAAGGCCTCGTCCTGAGGCAGCCACCGCCAGTCCGGAAACTCGGACTCCAGACGCGCGATCCGCTCGGCCGACAGTCGGCCTCTGCGGTAGTCGGCGCGACGAGACGCGACCCAGGTACCGATCTCGAAACCGTCGACCACATCGCCTTCTCCGGCGTTGCTCGTGCCGTGGACGGCGGCGAAACGGCGCAGATGGGTCACGCCGACGTCGAACATCGCTTCGCGCACATTCCACACCCAGCCGGGGAACTCGGTTTCGAGGCAGCGGATCCGCTCGGCCGACAGTTGGCCCCGCCGGTACTCGGCACGGCGGTTGACGACCCACTGACCGATCGCGAACCCGTCGATCGTCGCGCCGCGGGGAGGTGAGCTGGAACCATGCATGGCGACGTAGCGGTGCATGTGGGCGATCCCGGTGTCGAAGAGACGGTCGTAGGCATTACCACGGCTGGTCGAGCCAGCCTCCTGCTCGTTCGACGATGCGGGACAGCCTGTTTCAGGTCGGTCTATGCGGGGGTCCACTCGAGTCCGAGGAGGGTCAGGGCGCGGGCCAGGTGTGGATCCGCGGCGTCGATGGGGCAGTGGTCGACCACGTCGATGTGGGGGCTGATGTCGGGGTCGGCGGCGCGTTCGTAGAGCGCCCACATACGCAGCTGGTCGCCGTGGCGGGAGTCGAACTCGATCCCGTCGACCGCTGCCTGTCCGTGGTCGGTGAGGGCGTAGAGCCAGCGGGAGATGGCCTGGGTGAGACCGCGGGGCCGCCCGTCCCGCAGAGCGGCGGTGTCGAGGTCATCGAGTCCGTAGCGGATCGCGAGCGGCCGAAACACCGTCCGCAGGGTGGCGAGGCTGTCCGGGTCGGCGGGCACCGCGAACCGGCCGGTCAGGGTGGCGTGGCCGAGCATCCTTGCCTCACACCACGATCGCGGGACGCGCCCGGGCGGCAGCGTGGGATAGTCCTGCTCGTCTTCGTCGTCGACGACGATGTCGTCGAGGTCGGCGATCAGTTGCGGGCTGGGTCGGGCGAAGGCGAGGACTTCGAGGTAGCAGGCCAGGGGAGTGTCGGCGCAGTACAGGGTGCGCCACACCCCGTCGGGGTCGTCCCAGCGGCCGGCGAAGCGGCCGTCGGTGGCGTACTCCCACGGCGTCCACTCCCACGGGCTTGGCGCGTACCCGACCCGGAAGATGGGCGTGGCGGCCCGGATGCTGGTGGTGATCGGGCCGTGCAGGGTGCCGATCGTCGACGTGCGGGGTTGGTTCATCCCACCGCGGCGAACTGGCGGGCAGCGTTGAGTACCTGGGGGCCGACGTCGGCGAGTTCGCCGTCGCGCAGCAGCAACGCCGGCGCCCGGTCGTCGAGGACCGGGTTGAGGCCCTGAAACCACGCCTGAGCGACGGCGGGGGTGTCGCGTTCGGTGATCAGGCGGGCGGCGCGGTAGGCGATCCGGAGCCGTTCGACGTCCTCGGGGTTGGCGATGGTGCGGGTGCCCTCAGCCCACTGCCGCACCGCTCGGGTTTCGCTGACCCGGCCCAGGTAGGCCACGAGTTTCGCGCCGAGCAGATCGCGCAACGCAGCCACGAGTTTGGGCTGCGACATACGGGCCGCTTCGGCGTAGGCGGCCAAATCCGGCCGGGGATGCGCTGCAGTCATGGTGATCACCTCTCGATCCCAGTATAGATCCCATACCGTGTGACAGCCAGCCGCCAGGGGGATTGCCTGCCGGCGACACCTCGGTGGTCGTGGGTGAAAACGCCGGGTTGGTGGTCGACCGCTCGCTGGCGACAGGCACACTAGGACTGTGACCAGCCGATTCGATGAGGGTGTCGCCCATCTACATCGGTACGTCGCCGTGCACGGCACTAGTAGCCCGCGCCAGCGGGACGTCATCGACGGCTTCCCGATAGGCCGGTGGGTCAACACACGCCGCACCGACTATCGCCGCGGCGTCTTGCCCGCGGAGCGGATCGCGCAACTCGAGTCCGAGTTCCCCGACTGGCGATGGAAGACCAACGCACGGACGTCCTTCGCTGCCGGCCTGACCCATCTGCGTCGCTACGCCGCAGCCCATGGCACCGGCAACGCCCGCCGACACGACGTCATCGACGGATTCCCGATCGGTACCTGGGTCGCCAGCCGCCGCGCCGAATACCGGGCCGGACAAATGCCACCTGAACACGTCCGCCAGATTGAAGCCGAGTTCCCCGATTGGCAGTGGACCCTGCGGACACGAGCACCGTTCCACGTCGGCCTGGACCACCTGCACAGCTACGCCGCGGCCCACGGCACCAGCTCGCCACCCCGCCACGCGACTATCGACGGGTTCCCCATTGGTGCCTGGGTGGCCAAACGCCGCACCGAGTACCGACGACACCGACTCTCGAGCGACCGGATCACCCAGATCGAAACCGAGTTCCCCGACTGGCAGTGGAACTGAATCGCCCCGGGTTTGCTGGAGGCTCGGTTAGTTGGTTCCAGCGTTTGCGGGGACCGGGTTCTCACGGTAGCTGGTGACGGTTTGGGTCGACCAGTAGGCGCTCTCGTACTCGACGGGTGGGACGTGTCCGATCTCGCCGTGCAGGCGGCGGTGGTTGAACCATTCGACGTACTCAGCGACGGCGATCTCGACCTCGCCCACACCTGCCCAGCCGCCTCGCGGGCGCATCACGGGGTTACGGATGCATTCGGCTTTGAACAGCGAGTTGAACGCCTCAGCCATCGCGTTGTCGTATGAATCCCCTTTGGAGCCAACAGATGTCACCGCTTCGGCTTCGGCCAGTCGTTCGGTGTAGCGGATGGCTCGGTATTGCACTCCGCGGTCGGAGTGGTGGATCAGCCCGGCCACGTCGTGGCCGGCACGCGACCGTGCCCACAATCCCATGTTCAGGGCGTCGAGGGCGAGGTCGGTGTGCATGGTGGTCGAGACCTGCCAGCCGACGACCATCCGCGAGAACACGTCCAGGACGAACGCCGCGTACACCCAGCCCGAGTGGGTGCGGATGTAGGTCAGGTCCGCCACCCACAACGCGTTCGGTGCCGCCGCGGTGAACTGACGGTTGACCCGGTCAGCCGGCCGGGGTGTTTCAGCTCCCTCGCTGCGCGTGGTCTTGCGTGTCTTGAGTCTCGCTATCCCTTGCAGCCCGTCGGCTTTCATCAATCGCTCGACGGTGCAGCGGGCAGCACTATGGCCCTGTCTGCGCAATTGGGCATGCACCTTGCGGGCACCGTAGACGCCGAGGTTGTCGGCATGCACCGCGCGGACCTGGGTAAGGAGCTCCCGGTCACGCACCACACGAGGCGCCTCGGTCTTCTGGGGGCTCAGGTGGGCTCGTACCGTGGACGGAGCGATCTGGGCGGACGTATCGCGCAATGCCGCACAGATCGGATCGACTCCGTGTTCATCGCGGTGAGCCGCGACGAACTCCACGATCAGCGCTGTGGGCGGTCGATCTCCGCCGCAAAGAAAGCCGAAGCCTGCTTCAAGATCGTGTTCGCTCGCCGCAGTTCACGGTTCTCCCGCTCCAACGCCGCGATGCGGTCAGCGTCCTCACTCGTGGTGCCCGGGCGGACCCCGCCGTCGATCTCGGCCTGACGAACCCAATTGCGCAACGCCTCGGGATGGACTCCGAGCTGATCGGCGATCCGCTTGATCGCACCTCTCGACGAATCGGGATCTCGTCGCGCTTCACATGCCATCCGGGTGGCCCGGTCCTTGAGTTCCTCACTGTACTTGCGTGGTGCTGCCATGCTCTCCATCCTTCACAGGTTCGAGAGCCTCCGACAGACCCGGGGCGGTTCAACTGTAGCCAGGACGGAAGGAAGAGAGCTGCACATTCGAGGGAGCTCGCCGCCCTCCCCTCCAATCCTGTGAGAACAGTGCTGCCGGTGACCGTTATGGTTCAGCCGCTGTGTACGAGCCTGATGCTGCAGCGCCGCGACTGGTGGGCGGGCAATCCGCTCGGCCTGACCCTCGCGGTCAAGCCGGTCCTTGCGGTGTTGTTTTCCTGTCGCTACTGAACCGGCAGTGGAAGGCCGAGCGTTTGCAGTTCCAGCCCTGTTGACCGTCGCAGCCTGACCGCTGGCGGTGGATCGCCGAACGTGGTCGCGTACCTCGCAGAGTTGGCGGCGCGCAGAACGGAGACGCGTGCGGCGTCAGTCTGACCGCGTGAAGTTGGCGAAGAAGTCATCGATTGTTGATACGTCGGCATAACGTCGAAAGTGAGCAACGTCGACCTTGACGAAAACACCGCTAGAGGTGAAGTACGTTTGCTCATCGAACGATCCGGCGGCCGCGATGTGCAGTAGGCGATCCGACTCGTGGTCAATCCAGGCAGTGAGACGTATGGGAGTGTGCAGCGGGACCGGCCGGCGGTATTCGACGGTCAGGGTGCGGGTCACCGCGGGGGTCCGCGCGATCCACAGGGTGAAACCCATGATGTCGTCGCAGGCGGCCGAGATCGCGCCACCGTGCGCCAACCCGGGCGCGCCGAGGTGTTTCTCGTCGAAGGTGTGATCGGCGTACACCCGCTCGCCGCTCCGGTAGACCTCAAGTTGAAGTCCGTGGGGGTTGCTGCTTCCGCAGCCCATGCACTGGGACGAGTGTGCCGGCAGTCTTGCTTCGGGGGTCATCTCTGATCGTTGTCCTTAACTCAGCCCGCCACCTACGCAACAGGGTGCGGGGGGATCGATGAGGTGTGGGAACCGGTCCCGAACACGGTCTGTGCTCACCACTATAGGTAATACTGCCAGTACCTGATACTGTCCATTACGCACACGCGAATGGAGTGGCGCACACCACGCGCACTAGGGGGGGAGATGGCCATCACCACCGGCACAGGCGTCAACCGTCTGCTAGACGGCGCTGCCACTTTTGGAAACACCGTCGGCTTGGCTGGTCAGGCCCTGCGGTGGGTAGCAGTAGACATTGCTACAGGACGATTTCCGTTTCGCGAAGCCGTATCGCAGACCTGGTTCGTCATCGTCGTGACAACTCTGCCGGCGATTCTCGTAGCTGTGCCATTCGGTGTCATCGTGTCAGTACAGGTGGGTAGCCTCACTCAGCAAGTTGGGGCCACGTCAATAGCTGGCGCCGCTGGTGGCCTCGGGATTATTCAACAGGGAGCGCCCATCGTTACCGCCCTCCTACTCGGGGGCGCGGCCGGATCAGCGATTGCCTCTGATTTGGGTGCTCGAACGATTCGCGAAGAAATTGCTGCCATGGAGACACTCGGACTCAATCCGATCAGGCGAGTCGTAGCGCCCCGGTTCGTATCTGTGTTGATCACCGCGCCGCTGCTCTGCATGCTAATCGTCTTCACCGGGCTGCTGGCGGGCTACGCCATCAGCGTCGACGTCCAAGGCATCACACCAGGCAGCTACGTCGCCTCGTTCGCTTCGTTCGCATCGATAACAGACATCGTTGTCGCTCTATGCAAATCGCTTGTGTTCGGACTTGTAGTGGTGACGATTGCTTGTCACCGCGGCCTGTCGACGAAAGGCGGCCCTAAAGGCGTCGCAACCTCAGTAAATGCCACCGTAGTACTGGGCGTCGTCGCATGCTTCGTGATCAATGTCTTTATCACGCAATTAACAACCATGTTCGTCCCCCAAACTATTGGATGAGAAACGCCTCGTGACCACCGTTCCCTCCCGGAGGTTCTCCGCCGCCACCCGCCCTGTCGAAGCCGTGATCGCGCCAGTTGTACACGTACCTGAACGCTTGGGGCACGTCGCGACCTTTGTGATCGCCGCGGTCCTCGGCATCCGCCATGTGATCACCACCTACCGACGCCAAACCCTGCTCTACATACAAGAATTCGCCTGGGGTAGAGGTGCAGTCTTGGTCGGTGGTGGAACGGCCATCGTCCTCGCCATCCTCGGCATCGCCGTCGGCGCCTCAATCGGTATCCAGGGTTACGCCTCTCTGGACCTCGTAGGGATGGGTTCACTGACGGGGTTCATCTCTTCCTATGCCAACACCCGAGAGCTTGCGCCAATGATCGCGGCGATCGGGTTCGCAGCACAAGCCGGCTGCCGGTTGACAGCTGAGATCGGCTCGATGCGCATTTCCGAGGAGATCGACGCTCTCGAGGCTATGGCGGTACGTCCTATTCCATTCGTCGTCAGCACTCGCGTAGTTGCGTCGATCACGACCGTGATTCCTTTGTACATCGTCGCGCTTATTCTCGGATTCGGGGCCGCCAAACTCGTCGTCACACAAGTTCACGGCCAATCCGGCGGCACTTACGATTTCTATTTCGACCAGTTCCTCAAACCTCAGGATCTTGCCTTCTCGCTTATCAAAGTTCTTGTATTTGTCATTTCTGTAGTGATTATCCATAGCTATCAGGGCTACTTCGCCACAGGCGGAGCTGAGGGGGTGGGTCGAGCGTCCGGTCGAGCGATCCGCACGAGCCTCATAGTCATCGTCGTGGAGGACATGATCTTGACCCTTCTGATGTGGGGATTCGATTCCGGCGTACGGATTTCAGGGTAGGGGGTTCAGTGGCTGTCTTTCATGATCCGTCCGGACGCGAGCCGTCGCACGGGAACCTGGCCCTTCGGGGGGTCGCCCTATTGATCCTCGGCGCGATAGCTGCCTACTTACTGATAAGTGACGCTAACGGCGACTTCAGCGATCACACGTCGTTGACCATCAACACCGACGCGATAGGCGACGGATTGAAGGGGGGATCGGATGTGAAGTACCTTGGGTTCACCGTGGGGGAGGTCTCGAGCATCGCGGTTCGAGACCGTGGCGCGGCGGTCAAAATCAACCTCACCGGTTCCGGTAACGACCTAGTTCTCCGGCAGGGCATGACGGTGAACTACACCTCGTCAAACGCATTGGGACCAACTGCACTGGAGATCGTAGATCCTGGACAAGGACCACCCATCGGTTCCGGCGGGAGTGTCTACGTGAGCAGGTTGCAATCTGAACAGACCTCGGTGTCAACGCTTGTTCGCAAGATCTCCACGCTGGTCGAGGCACTGGACCAGCCCTCATTTGAAGCGGTAGTGAGGTTCATCGTTGAGGACTCGCAGGCAATGGCTGATAGCGGAAGACTCGTTCTCCAGATTGCGCAACTCACGCGAGATGTCCAGAAACGGCCGGTCGGGGAGGACCTAGGAATTGCGGCTAACCTGTCCACCGGAGTCGCCGACTTCATGACGCCGTTTGTCCCTGGCGTCTTGAAGAACGTCGATATCGCTGACTTTTTCGCCACCCAACAAAACATCGACCGCACGAAGAGTAATCTCGGCGACACGGGAAAGGTTCTTTTCGGTGGGCTCGGCGGCCTGCTCGATAAGAATTACCCAGCCCTGAGTTCGCTGTTAGACGTCGGCCTTGACCTAGCGCGGCCCGTCGCCAGATCCGCCTCGGGGCTAGTTCGCACGGTGTACACGATCCCGCAGATCCTCGATGGCATCGACAAAGCCTTGCCGAAATTCAACGAACGGGTCCAGCTCCAGCTAGCACTGGTGGTCCAGACGTCGCCTGCCCTACAAGGCGCATTGAGAATGGGGGGTGCCACGCGATGACTCTGAGGTCGCTAACACCCACAATCATTAAAATCGTCGCTTTCATCGCTCTCATCGGAGTCCTTTCATATGTCATCATCGCGATTCTGCAGCCGACCAACGAAGGGTCACCCAGTTCGCAGCGTTCCGCGGTGTTTGCCGACGCTTCCGGACTCAAGCCCCGCGACGGGGTACGACTCGCTGGAGTGAAAGTGGGATATGTAACGGCTGTCGATCTCGAGGGCTCAACAGCGATCGTCCGTTTCCAACTGGATGACGGTGTCGCGATTACCCCCGCGACGACTGCCGCTGTGCGTTACCAAAATCTGCTGGGGCAGCGGTATGTGGAACTCATCAATGCCGGACAAGGCGCCGACCAGGACTCGATCACACAGGTGGCACTCGAGAAGACCGTCCCGTCCTTCGACGTATCGACACTATTCAACAGTTTCAAACCAGTATTCGATACATTGAATACTGCGGAAATCAACGAGCTTCAGTCGAACCTTCTACGGGTTGCCCAGGGAGACGGTCGAGGTATCGCACCAGTCATGAAGCAAGTCGCGAACATCACTGATTACGGGAACCAGCGTTCAGAGATCATCACCAATATTGTGACGAGCCTGGGGCAGGTGTCCGACCAGTTGATGGGGCGCTCCGCTGAACTGGTTGAGTTGATAGACAAATTGGGGTCAATCGTCGATGCGTTCAGCCGCGTGAGCGATCGACTGCGGGCCTCGCTGCGAGAGGTCAACCGTTCGATGGCAAAGACTGTACTCGCCGGTGAGCAGATCGAGTCGACCTACGACACCAGCTTCGCGGCTATCTTTCAGAGATTAGTGCGGGAGCCAGGGGATACAGAAGGCCTACTGAATGGTGCCGTTCTCCTGAAGCCGCTCCTGGACGCCCTGGCCGCAACATCCAACGCGACTCCCCCGCCCTCGGCGGCAGGGTGTGCCCGAGGGGTGCTCGACCTACCGAGAACAGTGCAGATCGCCCTGATGGGTCAACGACTGGTGGTGTGCCAGTGACCCGTTTCTTCGGCAAGCGTCCGCATCACCGCCCGCAGCGTCGGCGGGACCTCATCCTGGCGGGGGTCGTAACGATGGTCACGGTGGCCGGTCTCGTCGCCGCCGGAGCTGTGTATATCTCGCCGCCCGGACAAACTATCTACAGCGCGGAGTTAGTCAATACCGGCGGATTGGAAGCTGGCGACCAGGTACGTATCGCCGGGATCAGGAAAGGCAAGGTAGCGTCGGTCGACCTGACCGGAACGTTCATCACCGTGCGGTTCCGGCTGGATGACTCGATTGCCGTTCGGTCGGACGCGACGGCGAACGTCCGTCTCCTCACCCCTATCGGTGGACGTGTATTGGACCTCGACCCAGGTTCAGGCCCGTCGGCCATTGACGGCGCGATCCCACTGGTGCAGACAGGCAGCACCTATGATATTTCCAGCACCCTGGAGACATCTACACCGGTGTTCCGTGACGTGCGTGGTGTTGATCTACGGCGCACGGCGGCGTTGCTACAGGATGCCTTTTCCGACGGAAACACCAATATCCCTGATGCCCTGCAAAACGCGAGCAGCCTGATGGACTTGCTGGAGCGTCAGTACGCACAACTCGACAAGACGGTGGCTTTGTCCGACGAGTATGTCGCTGCCCTCGCAAACCGCAAGCAGGTACTCGTGGACTTCCTACGCCAGCTCAGCTTCCTTGCCCGCACCCTTGGACCAGACATCGCCAACGTCCAGAGCGGGTTCGATTATCTACGTCGTCTTTTTAAGTTGCTGACCCGGCCGCTTGTCGCGTACCGCGACGGTATAGAACCATCGGTACAGCAGTTTAAGATCCTTCTAAACAAGGTGTCGGCCCAGATGCCCGCCTACCAAGACGCGCTGGCCCAGGTCGATCAGATCACCAGAAGACTGAGCATTCTCCTCAATGCTCCGCAGGTCGGACCTGCGAGTCCTGAACCGACCGTCCGCGTCTGTATCCCGATTGGTGATAACAAATGTTGACGGAGCGGATGCGTCGGCATCTGATCCCGATCGCCACCATTGTCACACTGGCAGTAGTGATCGGCGGCGTCGGAATCGACTATGCGACAGCCGACGACGACACGCGATCACTATGTGCGGAGTTTTCTGACGCATCAGGTCTGTACGAAGGCAATTCCGTCGCGATGCTCGGCAAGAAGGTGGGCAGGGTCGTAGGCATTCACGAGGAGGGACAGAAAGGTGTGCGTGTCGATATGCGGATCGACAAGACCGTGCCGCTTCCCGCAGATGTGGGTGCGACCCTGGTGTCCACCTCGATTGTCACCGAAAGACAAATCGAGTTCACCCATCCCTATCGTGGCGGAGAATATTACAAGTCGGCTAAGTGCATACCACTGAACAAAACCAGGACTCCACTGGGGATTAGTCAAACGCTCGACGCGATCAGCACTCTTTCAGACGAACTCGTCAAGGACGACGGACGTAACACCGATGCGATTCTCCAGGCACTTACACTCGTCTCGAAAAACATGGAAGGGACCCAGGGTGATATATCCGGCATTCTCCAGGACTCGGCCACGCTAATCAACGATCCGACCCGGCGTGATAGCCAGATACGCAGGATTGTAGCCAATCTCGCCACCTTAACCGGTGTTGCCACCGAAAACAGTACTGAGGTGACCCAGCTATTCGACAACTTCGTCGGCGCAATCGAGGTGATTATTGCTTTCGGCCAAACATTCGGCGCCGCAACAGAGTACGCAGGCACCTTCGTCCCCATCCTGTCGCGCCTATCGTCTGACTTCGGGCCACCTATTTTCTCACTTGGAGATGCTGCGGTTCCCCTCCTCTCGCAAGCGGGCAAGCAAGAAAACATACTTGCGTCCGTCGCCGCTCGAACAGCTGACCTCATCGTTGAGCATCCAGATGCGAAGTCGATCCTGCGGGCATTCGCAATATCTGTACCACTGCAGGCCCTCAAGAACGCGTGCGCTCCTCCTTCCGTCAAGGACGTTTGCGCGACGGGTAACGAAGCGGCGACGATCGCCAACTTGATCGGAGGGCAACCTCGATGATGATCTACGGCTACCTTCGTCGTGTCACGGCCGCGATCGTGACGCTGTTCGTAGCGACTATCGCCCTCGCCGCCTGCAGCATCAGTGCTGACAACCCGCCGACCATCGGTGGATCATCCGCCCGAGACGGCTACGACATCGAGATCGAGTTCACGAGTGCTCTGAACTTGCCTGCCCGTGCCAAAGTCCTCTCTCGAGGGATTGACGTCGGTGCCGTCACCAGCGTCGCTTACGACGGAGGCCACGCGCTGGTTGCTGCCCGAATTGATAAAGACGCCCAGCTGCCGGAAGATTCGCGCGCGGAACTCCGCCAAGACACTCTCCTGGGCGAGATTTATGTGGCCATCCTTCCCCCTGCACAGCAGTCCACCCAAGGCTTGCTGCGCGCGGGATCGGTAATACCTCTCTCACGCACCGAACCGGCTGCCAACGTCGAGGACGTGATGCGGGGTATGGCTAACGTATTGGGCGGGGGTGAACTCGATAAAATCCATACCGCGATATCGACGCTGAACTCGACTTTTCCGAGTGACCCCGCCCAGTTCGATGCGCTCTACCGCACGACCTTGCGCACCGTGTCTGAGGTGTCTGCCAACACCGACAAACTCGACGTAATCCTGCAGTCAGCCGATCGCACACTCAAAGTGATCCTGGCCGACCCGTCAGGTACAGACCGAATGTTGACCAAGGGGGGAGTGAACTTTTATGGTCTGGGCTACTCGCTAATTGACGTAGCGCTACTCATCGCTAATCTGCGCGACTTCGCGGTATCCGCAGGCCGTATCGTCGACCCTGAGTATTCCCGCATCAAGGAAACGGTGGGCGCGATCGCGCCAGTGGTCGCGTCCATCGCGTACTCGGACATCTACTCCAAGGATGTTTCCGACAAGGCGGCTCGTGTAATACGCGAAAGGCTCATCCCATTCGTCAGCTCGCCAGATATCAACGTCTCCGATGTGTCTATCGATGGCCGAGAACTGGCGCGGCGTGATGCCGAGTCGTTCATAACCGTCTTGCGAGCGATCGGAATGATGCCATGATCCGCAGCACCCTCGTATCGCTGGTTGCCCTTGTCCTCGTTCTCCTCGTCGGAGCGACATACTTGATCATCGACGTGGCACGGGTAAACCCGTTCCGCACCGACTACGCGATCTCGGCCATACTCGAGAGCTCGGGCGGCCTTCTAGACACATCACCGGTAATGTTAGAGGGGGTGCCGGTGGGAAAAGTGACATCTATTCGCGTCACAGGTAATCAGCTCGCCGTCGACATGTCCATCGACTCCGACTATAAGATTCCTCGCGGCAGTGTCATGACGATTCAGAACCTCTCGGTCGCGGGAGAACAATACATCAATTTCATCCCACCGGGCACAACCACCAGTGAGTACTTGCGTAGTGGGGACCTAGTGCCCGCCGGCGCCATCCGCGTGTCGCAATCCGTTCCCCAGGTGCTCCCGAAAATGTCGGCAGTGGCGGACGCGCTCGATCCAGCATCGATTCAGTCCATCAACGAAACGATCTCGGCGGCAGTCGACGGCCGGCAAAAGGACCTCGACACGATCGGAGACATGATGCACCGCCTCGTGGACTTCGTCGGTGACGACGGTGCCGTCCGTACCACTGCGGACAATGCCGAGTTCCTCCTGGGCCTTATGTCGAACGTGGGCGGTGTGCTCAGCACCGCGTCGGTCCGGACCCCGGATGCCGTCGACGGTTTGGCGAGGATCCAACGTGCGTTCATCGTTTTCACTTCTACGTCCTACGACAAATGGCCACCGATCCTGAAGCTAGTGGAAAAGCTCAGCGGCTACATCCAGATACTCCAGCCCGATATTGTCGCCATTACCCGCGCGGTGAAGCCGGCGACGGCGAAAGTCGCAGACACATACATCGACTTCGGATCGATCGGTGATCTTCTGGCTCGAACATTCCCAGCGTCACATCGGGGGCAGGCGCAGATTCCGATCGCCGTCACGCCATCACCTCGCTGACGCCCGATGGATACCTCCTACACCAGCATTCACAGAAGGCAGCAAATGACGGCACAAGACAACGGACCAGAATCCAAGGACAGCAGCGCTGAGGATAAGCTGACTGCGGCTTCCGACAAAGCAGATCGCAGCGACGCCACTGGTGCTACAGAATCTGCGACGTCCCAAGACGGTCCCGCCCCGGACGAGGCAAGCCCCCCGACGTCCGATGCCAGGCACCGATGGAGATCAGCACGCGTCCAGGCGGTGGCCGCCGGCGCTTTCGTGGTGGCACTCGCGGTGCTGGCCGGCCTCTTTGCTTACCTCTACATTGACATGAGGGAAGCAAAGACGTCCGCGGAGAACGCTGCCACACAACGAGCGCAGGCAGCGCAGGCAGCATCGGACTACACCACAAAGTCGCTCACCTACAGCTACCAAAACACCGGCGCATTCTTTACCGAAGTGAAAGAGAATGCCAGCGATGCGTTGGTCAAGCGATACGACGATGTCGAACCCACCCTGACCCAAATCATGGAACAGGCCAAGGTCCAAGCGTCGGGACGCGTACTGGCGACCAGTGTCACCGGCAGCGCCAGCGAGAACCGGGGGGAATACACGGTGCTGGTCTTCGCCACCCAGAAGACCCAGAATGTTCAGAACCCTCAGCCGAGCGAACTCCCCACACTGTTGAAAGTAGTCGTGCTGAAGACCGAGAACGGCTGGCAGATCCAGGATTACGGACCTGCCGAATGATCCAGCGTCCGCCGCGAAAGGAGAATTTGATGAAAAGCACCATGCAGGAGGTGCCGATGACAGTGTCATCGATACTGCGTCACGTCGCAACCAATCATACTGATAGGCAGGTGATTACTTATTCCGCGAGCGACTCTGCCCGGTACGCAACCTACGGCGATCTCGAAGAGCGATGCGCACGTCTGGCGAATGCTCTGCGCCGGGTCGGCGTGGTCGGCGACGACCGCGTGGCAACCATGCTGTGGAACAACCAGGAGCACCTCGAAGCGTACGCTGCGGTACCCGCGATGGGCGCGGTGCTGCATACGCTGAACATCCGGTTGTCACCGGCTCAGCTGCAGTTCATCGCGAACCACGCCGAAGACAAGGTCATCATTGTGGACGGGTCGCTGGTGCCGTTGTTGGCGGCGGTCTTACCGGGCTTGGCGACGGTTCGGGTTGTGTTCGTTACCGGCGACGGCGACACCTCCCCGCTCGACGGCCACGGCGTGACCGTGATGCGATACCATGACGCGCTCGCAGCAGAATCACCAATGTTCTCTTGGGTCGATCCCGACGAGCGGTCGGCTGCGGGTATGTGTTACACGAGCGGCACTACAGGCGATCCCAAGGGGGTCGTCTACAGTCATCGCTCGGTGTTTCTGCACTCCATTGCAGCGTGTACTGGTAACGCTCTGGCGATCGCAGAAGCCGATCGTGTACTTCCCGTCGTGCCGATGTTTCATGCCAGCGCCTGGGGTCTGCCCTACGCGTCGCTGATGGCCGGCGCGGACTTGCTCATGCCTGATCGATACCTTCAAGCGGCGCCGCTCGCCGACTTGATCCAACAGCATCGCCCCACGAAGGCAGGAGCAGTACCGACAATCTGGAACGATCTTCTTCAGTACGGTATCGCGAATCCGGGTGTCGACTTGTCATCAATCGACCTTGTCGCCTGTGGTGGAGCTCCTGTCCCGCAGTCGTTGATCGAAGGGTTTGCGGACCGCTTCGGCGTACAGATTATCCAGGCGTGGGGCATGACTGAGACGTCCCCGCTTGCAGCGGTAAGTCGGCCTCCCGCCGGGATCAGCCCCACAAAGGAAATGTCGTACCGCAAGCGACAGGGACGGGCAATTTGCGGGGTGGAGATGCGCCTCATCGACGAGGGCGGCCTGCCGGTTCCCCGTGACGACAAGTCCGTCGGCGAACTCGAAGTGCGGGGTCCGTGGGTCACAGGCAGCTACTACCGGCTCGAGGACGCCGAGAGGTTTCGGGATGGCTGGTTGCGGACCGGAGACGTGGGACACATCAGCCCGGACGGGTACCTGACGCTGACCGACAGGTCCAAGGACGTCATCAAGTCAGGGGGCGAATGGATCTCGTCAGTGGAGCTCGAGAACTGGATCATGTCGCACCCAGATGTCGCCGAGGCCGCGGTTGTCGCGATGCCCGACCCCCGGTGGCAGGAAACAGCTCTCGCCGTGGTGGTTCCGGTACCGGGTCGCAAGGTGTCGGCTGACACGCTTCACGAGTGGTGCCTAAGAAATTGCCCGGAGGAGATCCCACACTGGTGGATCCCGAAGAACTGGACGTTCGTGGAGCAGGTACCGCGTACGAGCGTGGGCAAGTTCGATAAGAAGGTGTTACGCGCGAAGCATGAGCAGGGCGAGCTGCCGGTTGTATCGAATTAGCGCCGCTATAGGGCGCAAGTGTGCCCACCGAACGTCGTCAGCGTTCGGTGGGCACACTTCTATAGAAGCAATGCATTTGCCGATGGGGACTGCTGCACGGATAGGTGACAGTTTGGGTGTCATGCCGCGGCAGCGGCGGTGTTGATCATTGCTTCGAACTCGACAGGCGTCAACCGACCGAGGCGGGCTTGCCGGCGCCGGCGGCGGTAGGTCCGTTCGATCCAGGTGACGATCGCGATCCGAAGCTGCTCGCGGGTGTCCCAGCGTTGGCGGTCGAGCACGTTGCGTTGCAGGAGTGCGAAGAAACTCTCCATCGCTGCGTTGTCCCCGCACGCTCCGACTTTGCCCATCGACCCCGTGAGTCCATGAGTGTTCAAGGCGTGTACGAATTTTCGCGATCGGAATTGGGCGCGTTCAATCGGTCGATGCAACACTGGGTTGTTGTAGCGAGTGTAGTTGTTCGCCAAAGACTTCGGCGGGAGTTTTCCATCCAAGGACTTTTCTAGGACGGTTGTTGAGGGTGTAGGCGATGGCCTCGAGGTCCTCAGCTGACCACCGCGACAGATCAGTTCCCTTAGGAAAATATTGGCGCAGAACACCATTGGTGTTCTCGTTGGATGGTCGCTGCCACGGTGAGTGCGGATCGGCGAAGAACACCTGCGTTCCGGTGTCCATCGCGAACTGGGCGTGAGCGGACAGTTCCTTGCCGCGATCCCACGTCAACGTTTTGCGCAACTGCTGCGGCAGCGCGGCGATCGACGCTGTCAGTCCTGCATTCATCGCGATGGCACCGTAGCCACCGAGTGCGGGCCCGTTCTTCACAGGCGGCTGCTCACCCCAGCCCTGCTGGCGTGGCAGATGCACCAGAAGTGTTGCACGACTACGACGTTCAACGATCGTGCCGATCGCCGATCTCCCAGTTCCGATAATCAGATCACCCTCCCAGTGCCCGGGGACGGCACGGTCCTCGGCCTCGGCAGGGCGCTGACTGAACACGACATCGGAGGTGACGTGACCCTGCGGCTTGTTGCGCGAGCGGGCCCGCGGCTCCCTCAGTGCACGTCCGGTGCGCAGGCACGCGACCAGCTCACGTTTGAGCGCGCCGCGGCCCTCGATGAACAGGGACTGGTAGATCGCCTCGTGACTGATACGCATGGATTCATCATCGGGGAAGTCGACCTTCAAACGCTGGGAGATCTGCTCTGGACTCCACGCCAGCGACCACCGCCGGTTGGCCCGGTGCGGTTTGTTAAGCCCCTTCCATGGCGGTGGCGTGGGGCCCGCAGCGATCGTGCCATCGGGACGGCGGACAACGCCGGCCAGGCGGTCCTGTACGTACTCCCGCAACTCGACGTGGGCCACGAGCTTCGCTGTTTTCGGGCGCTTGGCGGCCTGCTGGGCTTTCCACTGCGCCACCAACGCCCGATACTCGAGCTTCCCGCTCCTGGTTGCGGCGTTGCGCCGTAGCTCACGCGAGATCGTGGCCGGACTCCGCCCGATCCACCGTGCGATCTCACGCACCCCACGATCCTGGGCGCGTAGCAGCGCGATCTCTTCCCGTTCGGCGAAGGATAGATAGCGGCCCGAAGGCTCATCCAGACTCAGCGGCCTCATGCCGCCAGCGTGGCGGAACCAGCGTGTACCCACCGGCACCGACACACCGACAGCGATCGATGCCTGTGCCGTGCTCACCCCCGTCGCGACCACCCGCCAAAACTCACGTTGCACCTGCCGCGACGGCTCCGGCCGCCCCGGCGATCGCATCGCCGGCCGAAGTGCACGATCAGCACGCCACTGCCGACGAACACCTACCGCCACATCGCTGGTCCTCCGACTCCAGTCCGCCGTAGCCACCGCAAACACCTCCATGATCATGGTGTTGCGACGACCAGTTGAATCCGCCTTGCACTCCGCGGTCGGAGTGGTGGATCAGCCCGGCCACGTCGTGGCCGGCACGCGACCGTGCCCACAATCCCATGTTCAGGGCGTCGAGGGCGAGGTCGGTGTGCATGGTGGTCGAGACCTGCCAGCCGACGACCATCCGCGAGAACACGTCCAGGACGAACGCCGCGTACACCCAGCCCGAGTGGGTGCGGATGTAGGTCAGGTCCGCCACCCACAACGCGTTCGGTGCCGCCGCGGTGAACTGACGGTTGACCCGGTCAGCCGGCCGGGGTGTTTCAGCTCCCTCGCTGCGCGTGGTCTTGCGTGTCTTGAGTCTCGCTATCCCTTGCAGCCCGTCGGCTTTCATCAATCGCTCGACGGTGCAGCGGGCAGCACTATGGCCCTGTCTGCGCAATTGGGCATGCACCTTGCGGGCACCGTAGACGCCGAGGTTGTCGGCATGCACCGCGCGGACCTGGGTAAGGAGCTCCCGGTCACGCACCACACGAGGCGCCTCGGTCTTCTGGGGGCTCAGGTGGGCTCGTACCGTGGACGGAGCGATCTGGGCGGACGTATCGCGCAATGCCGCACAGATCGGATCGACTCCGTGTTCATCGCGGTGAGCCGCGACGAACTCCACGATCAGCGCTGTGGGCGGTCGATCTCCGCCGCAAAGAAAGCCGAAGCCTGCTTCAAGATCGTGTTCGCTCGCCGCAGTTCACGGTTCTCCCGCTCCAACGCCGCGATGCGGTCAGCGTCCTCACTCGTGGTGCCCGGGCGGACCCCGCCGTCGATCTCGGCCTGACGAACCCAATTGCGCAACGCCTCGGGATGGACTCCGAGCTGATCGGCGATCCGCTTGATCGCACCTCTCGACGAATCGGGATCTCGTCGCGCTTCACATGCCATCCGGGTGGCCCGGTCCTTGAGTTCCTCACTGTACTTGCGTGGTGCTGCCATGCTCTCCATCCTTCACAGGTTCGAGAGCCTCCGACAGACCCGGGGCGGTTCAGTGTCTTTCGATACCGACGCACCGTATGTTGACGACGCCTGAAAACTGACCCCCTGACGACGGGTGAATTTTGACCCCCCCCGTCTTGTTAGGAGGGTGATTTCAGTGGAGCAATGGGCAGAGATCCGCCGTTTGCATCGCAGTGAGGGTGTGCCGATCAGGGAGATCGCGCGCCGGTTGGGGGTGGCCCGCAACACCGTTCGTGCGGCGTTGGCTTCGGATACCGCGCCGAAGTACTCGCGGCCGGCGACGGGCTCGGCGGTCGACGCGTTCGAACCGCAGATCCGGGCGTTGCTGCGGGAGTATCCGACGATGCCGGCGACGGTGATCGCCGAGCGGGTTGGGTGGACGAGGTCGTTGACGGTCCTCAAAGACCGGGTCCGGGCTATTCGTCCAGAGTTTCGTGGGGTAGATCCAGCCGATCGGGTGATCTATCAGCCCGGCGGCTGTTCACAGTGGGATTTGTGGTTTCCGGACTACCGAATCCCTCTGAGCCACAATCAGTTCGCCATGCTACCGGTGTTGGTGATGACGTTGGCGTTCTCCCGGTACCGGTCGGCGGTGATGATCCCGTCTCGCCAGGGCGGAGACATCCTGACGGGAATGTGGCTGCTGCTGTCGCAACTGGGCGGGGTGACCCGCAAACTGGTGTGGGACCGCGAAGCCGCGATCGGCCCCAAGGGCACACCCACCGCGTTGGCGGCCGGCTTCGTGGGCACGTTGGGTACGCGGCTGGAGCTGGCGCCACCGCGAGACCCCGAGTACAAGGGCATGGTCGAACGCAACAACCGGTTCTTCGAGAGCTCGTTCCTGCCGGGCCGCCAGTTCAGCTCACCGGCCGATTTCACCGCCCAGTTCGATCGGTGGCTGGCCGATCATGCCAACACCCGAGTGGTGCGCGCGATCGGTGATCGACGCCCGTGTGACGTGTTCGCCGAGGACCTCGAGCAGATGACCGGCCTACCTCCGACCGCACCGCATATCGGCTTGAGTAGCCGGGTGCGACTCGGTCGCGACTACTACGTACGTGTAGCCGGCAATGACTATTCGGTGCACCCGTCGGTGATCGGTCGGTTCGTCGACATCACTGCCGACCTGCAGCAGGTGCGCATCCTCTGCGGCGAGGTCACCGTCGCCGACCACGCGCGCAGCTGGGCCAACCACGTCACCATCGCCGACCCTCAGCACGTGCGAGCAGCCAAAGAACTGCGCCGCGATTACCGCCGCCAAGACCTCGCCAACCGGGCCCGAAACGCCGCCCGCATCCGCGCCCACCCTGATGGCCACGAGGTGCCGATCCGGGCGTTACCGGACTACGACGAGCTGTTCGGGGTGAACTTTGCCACCCCGCCCCAAGCTCACCCGCCCACCACATCCACCAGCATTGAAAGGTGAAAGACTGTGTCCGACAATCAAACAGGTAAACAGATCGAGTTCGCGGCGCGGGCGTTGAAGATGCCAGCGATCCGCCGATGCTGGGCGGAATTGGCCGAGCGGGCCCGCACCGACAACTGGACCCACGAGCAGTACCTCGCAGCGATTCTTGACCGCCAGGTCAGCGAACGCGAAGCCAACGGCACCATGCTGCGGATCAGCGGCGCGCGCTTCCCTGCGGTCAAAACACTCGAGGACTTCAACTTCGACCACCTTCCAGGACTGCGTCGTGATGTGATCGCCCACCTGGCCACCAGCACCTGGATCGCCAAGAGCGACAACGTGATCCTTCTCGGACCACCCGGGGTGGGAAAAACCCACCTCGCGATCGCGCTCGGGATCAAAGCCGCACACAACGCCTACCCCGTGCTCTTCGACACCGCCACCGGATGGGCCACCCGCCTGACCGAGGCACACACCACCGGCCGCCTGGCCGCCGAACTCAAACGGCTCCGCCGCTACCGACTGATCATCATCGACGAGATCGGCTACCTCCCATTCGACTCCGACACCGCCAACCTGTTCTTCCAACTCATTGCCAGTCGCTACGAACAAGGCTCGATTCTGATCACCTCGAACATGCCATTCGGCCGTTGGGGCGAAGTCTTCGCCGACGACGTCGTCGCCGCCGCACTCATCGACCGCCTCGTCCATCACGCCGAGGTCATCGCTATCGACGGCGACTCCTACCGCACCAAAGCCCGACGAGAACTCGTCAACACCGACCAGTAACCACACCAAAGGGGGTCAAAATTCAACCGTCGATAAGGGGTCAGTTTTCAGCCGCCGTTGACACCGTAGACATCGGCGAAATGCGCTGAGATCTCGCCGGTTGTGAGGCCTTTGGCATACAGCGACAGCACTACCCGATCCACATCGGTGACGCGACGTTTGCTCTTACCGACAATTACCGGGTCGAAGGTGGCGTTGCGGTCGCGGGGCACCTCGATGGGCACCTGCCCGCACGCGTCGGTCAGGACCCGTTTCGTGCGCGTGCCGTTGCGTGAATTGCCGGTGTTGCGGCCGGCCACGTCATGTTTGTCATAGCCAAGATGTTCGGTCATCTCTTCATCGAGCGCGGCTTCGAGCACGCTCTTGGTCAGCGCTTTGAGCAGCCCGTCAGGACCGGTCAGAGCCACTCCCTGAGCGCGTGAGCTACGTACCAGATCGCTCACCAAAGCCTGCTCGGCCTTCGAGAGCTCACGCACCGCATCCGCGGTGGTGACATCGTGTTCCTGACCGGTCTGAACCGGCCCTGCCACCGGGGCATCCACGCCCCCGATTGTGTCGGTCATCGTCGTGATTCCTCCTGCCCCACGCCGGGGGCGATCAAAACCACTTACACCGAATCAGCGACAGTCCCCAACGCCGCGACGGGCCCTCCTGCGAGTTCTACCAGCGTCAACGACGCGAGGGGCGCTCGCACGTGGGTCGGGTGTGGTGCCGCGGCCGACCGTCGAGCGGGTGTCAGTCGATGAGGTGGGCGCGATGGCTGGATGACTGGCGGGGCCGGTCAGATCTCGGCACGTGCGTGCGTACTAGCGGGACGCTGGATGCGTGTCGGTTCGGGTACTCGGCCACCAGCTTGCTCTGCCGACAAGTGTGGCGATGGTCGGCACGACGATGGTGCGGACGATGAAGGTGTCGAGCAGCAGGCCGATGCCGATGATGAGTCCGACCTGGGTCATGATCGAGATGGATCCGGCCATGAGTCCGAACATGCTGGCAGCGAAGATGAGGCCGGCCGAGGTGATGACTGATCCGGTGTTGGTGACGGTTCTCAGGACGCCGATGCGGATGTTGTTTTGGGATTCTTCGCGTAGGCGAGAGATGAGAAGCATGTTGTAGTCGGCGCCGACCGCGACGAGGACTATGAAGGCCAGTAGTGGTACGGGCCAGGCGATGTCGGTTTTGAGGATGTGTTGAAAGATCAGGACGCCGATACCCAGTGCCGCGGTGTAGTTGAGTATGACGGTGCCCAGAAGGTATAGCGGCGCGATGAGTGCTCGGAGTAGGAGTATCAGGATCAGGCCGACGATGGTGAGGGTGGCCAACGCTAGGAGTCGGAAGTCTTCGGTGAGTAGACGTTGCAGATCGGCGTTGATGGCGGGGAACCCGGCTGTCGCGATGTTGGAGTCCTGCAGGGTTGTGTTCGGTCTGGCGGCGAGTGCGACATCGGTGATTGTGTCGGCCAGTTGCATGGCCTCGGTGCTGTAGGGGTCGAAGCTGGTTTGTATTGCGTAGCGCACGGTATGGCCGTCGGGCGAGACGAACTGGCGAGCGACGTCGACGAAACGGCGGTCTGCGTTGGCCTGAGGTGGGAGGTAGAAGCCGGTTGCTGAGTTTGTTCCGGCGGTCTCGCGGGCGGAGGTTTGTAGTTGTGTGGCTAGCGCGGCCATCCCGGCGAGTTGTTGAAGGTTGCTGTCGATCAGCGCGGATACACCGGCGGCGAGTTGGCGTGATCCCGCCGCGAGTTGACTGATACCTGTTTGCAGTTGGGTGAGCTTGCCGGGAAGGTCTTGGCTGCTGATGCTTCCCAGCGTGGAGCCCAGTGAGTTGACGGTGGAAGTGAGTTGGTCGGTGACTGTTGAGATCGGTGTATCCAGCTGCGCGAGTTGTGTTGACAGCGTGGCGATCTGGTCGAGGGTCCCGTTGCTCAGTAGGGCGTCGAGATTGCGGGTCTGCGCGCGCAGAGCTGCGCACTGCGGGACTTGGGTGCACCAGGGCGCATTATCGAGGATGGGCAGGATCGAGGTCACTGTTGCCAGGGCTGCAGATGTTTGGCGGGTGAGCGCGGCCAGCTGTGGGGCATTCTGAGAAGCGCGATCGAGCGCTGGTGCAGATGCGGCGAGTTGGCGTAGTAGTGGCTGGTACTGCTGAATTTGCTGCCCGGCTGTGCTTGCCTGATCGAGGATGCCGGCCAGGGGGGCCAAGTTGGTGCGTACCTGGGTGTCGAGCTGAGTAAGCCCGTCGGCGAGTTGGAATGCGCCTGTACGGAGCTGTTCGAGGTCACCGCGGCGGTTCTGGCCATCGTCGACCGCACCCGCCAGCCGGTTCCCGATCTGGCCGTTCTGCCAGGACAGCTCGGCTTGCTCGAGCTTGTCCCCGGTGGGACGGGTAACGCCGATGACTCGAGTCACTCCGGGGATCTGGGATACACGTGAGGCCATTTGCTCAAGATCGGCCAGCCCGCTGGCAGTACGGAGATCGATCGGTGCATCTACGACGAGGAACTCGGTGATAGTGACGTCTTGAGGGAAATGACGGTCGAGCAACGCGTAGCCTTCGTTGCTGTCGGTTGTCGCGGGTTGCCCCTCACGATCGTCGAAGGTGATCTGGATGCCCGTCGCGAAGACGCTAAGCACGATTAGCCCGACCAGGGTTAGTGCCAGCAGCGGCACAGGACGCCGCACGACGAGCACGGCGACGCGATTCCAGTACTTTCGGGTCAGATCTCGCCTGGGTGCGCCCCAGCCGAATCGTGCCGCCCACAGCAACACCGGTGGTAGCAGGGTGACCGTGGCGAGGAATCCGATGAGGATGGCGATCGCGCATGCCGGACCCAAGGTGGAGAACACGCTCAGCTGACCAAAGACCATCGCCAAAAAGGCCAGCGCCACCGTGGCAGCTGAAGCCAGGATGACCCGTCCGATAGTTGCTGTCGCGTCCACGAGCGCAACCTCGGTGGTGGCGTCCTGGCGTAGCCGTTCGTGATAGCGACTGATGAAGAAGACTGAGTAGTCGACCCCGGCTCCGAGCAGGATGACGGTCATGAACGCGACGGTGAACTGCGATACCGGCATACCGAGTTCGCCGAGTGCGGACAAGATGCCACGGCCCACGCCGAGGCTGACACCGATCACCAACAACGGCACCAGCGCGGTGAACAGCGATCGGTAAACGATCAACAGAATGATCGCGATAAGCGCCACCGTCGCCAGAGTGATCACGACTAAATCGCTTTCAGCACTGACGATCTGGTCACTGAAAGTGGCTGTCGGCCCGGTGACATGGACAGTGGTGCCCGTACCGTCAAACACGCGCTGCGCGGTTTGGCGCACGGTCTCCACAGCATGCGTGGCCGTTGGCCCTCCCAATGTTCCGGTGACCCCGACAGGCAGGTACCAGGCTTGCCCGTCCTCACTCAAGGCTTGGCCGGCCGTCGTCGGATCGGAAAGCAAATCCCGCACTGACTGCACATCGTCGAAATTTTCGCGCAGCTGCAGAACGAGCATGTCGTAGCGTTCCCGCGCCACGTCGGTGAACCCGTTCGGGTTCTCCATGGTCACGAAAACAGTGGTCTTGGCGCCCTTCTCACCGAACGCACCACCCATCTGATCGAGTGCTTGAAACGATGGAACCCCAGCAGGGATCGGATCAACAGACTGCTGCCGCACCACCGTCTCCAGCTGGGGAAACAGAATCGCCAAGACGATACCCACAGCCACCCACGCCCCGATGACGAGGAATCTGTGCGCCAAGGTGAACCGTGCCAACCGCCCCAATGTCGTGCTGTACTCGCTGCGTTCCGCCAACCGGCGCGCCGCCAAGCGCCCACCACTTGGACGTTGGACCACCATATGCAGCACCTCACCCTCGACCCAGCCCGTCTACGAAACCGACGGTATCGTTACGGTACTAGCAGTACCGTAGATGGGGAAGGAGGTCAGGAGGTTTGGTGTCGCCGGTGGGCCATGAGGAAATCGTCGACAAGCTGTTCGAGATCGCCAACGGTCATCGACCGAATGCCCGTGAGCTTGGCAAAGATCAGCGGGCCCGCGAGCTGGGTGACAGCCATGGTCAAATCGAAGTTGTCGAGCTCAGCCGTGGCCACGTCACTCGTCAAAACTCGATCGAATGGTTCTCGATACTGCTCGACGACTCGACGACGCAGTGGCGCGAGCGCGTTCTGATCCCCGTCGGATTGCCCGGATTGCCGGGGCTGCTCGGGAAGCATTGCCAACCATGCCAGCGTCGTCAACTGCAGCGGTGCATGCTCAATAAGCTCAGCCTGCCGCTGCATCAGCTTCAGCAGGTCATCACGGATCGACGTCGTCGTCTCGGGGGTCTCGGCCTGAGGCAACAATCGCTCGAAGGCAGCCGCCACCAGATCTGTGGAGCTCTCGAAGTGACGATACAAGGTGGTGCGAGCAACACGAGACAGTCGAGTGACCGCCTCCACGGTAACGGCTTCGACCCCGCCACTGTTCAGCAAGGTCACCGCAGCATCCAACAAACGCTGACGCGACCGAACCCGCCTCGGGTCAACATCGTCGAAATCGATGGTTTCCACCCTGGCCACTCCCTACGAAACCAAATCAAGAACCTCTGACTGCACACCAATACCGTCGGTAACAGAACGAAACTGCCAGTGGCGGTACCGATGGAAGGCTCGAGGGGGGCCTTATGAGTGCCGCCACGACTGTGGCACTGTCGTCAACAGTACCGTCTGTAGCGCTCCGCTACTAAGATGAGCGGCGACCAAGGATGATCCCCCATGACAGCCAGCAGTCAGGATTGTGAAATGCGCTCCGTTTGTGTGAGCAGTTCTGCCGCGTGCGTGACACAGGGCGGACCACCCGTACGAAGGGGATCAGACGGCGTCGAGGCGAGTGGCGAATCCAGGGTCGCCTAAGGGCCTGTCCCTATGGAATCGAACGCCTACTGTGGCTGCAGCGCCGTCTATGATCCCCCACGAGGTCTGGCACAGGTGCGCGGCAAACATGTCCCTGCTCATTCCATTCTGCCGACCGTGATCGATCCACCACTGGGTCGCTGATAGGCCAGCCCCCAGAATGGAGGCTACTGCTACGGCGACGGGGGACTCCTCGGCATCGACCTCTCGGAGGCCACGAGCGAACTCGTCGGAAATAATCTCCATTGCCGATCTCAGCTGATCTGCGGCCCCACCCTCGCCGGACTCAGAGTACTGGAACATGTGGTTCGTCATGAGGAAACGGACGACCGCTGGATGTTCATCAACCAAGGATACGTATGCGGACACCGCTGAACGGAAAAGTTCGTCGACGGTGCTGTCTGCCTGTCCGGAGAGCAGAGTTGACTGCGCTGACTCCCACATCATAGAACCCAGACGGGCTGCCACGGCGGAGTAGAGCCCAGCCCTGTCACCGAAATGGCGGTAGAGCTTAGGCTTCGACGCACCAGCCTCTTCCGCAAAATCGTCCATGCTCACGGCATCGCCGAACTTTTCGATCGCGCGTATCGCTGCATCGACGAGTTCAGCTTTGACGACGGCGCGGTGGTCGTCCCAGCGCGTGCTTCGAGCGTCGCGCACACGTCGCTGCACTTTCACCGGGGCCGCGGAGATGCGACGGACTACAGACATGACCTCCTACGTTATCAGGATGGCTGACTTGTCGCGCCAGTGACGCACTAGCCAGTGAACATGGGTTGGGTCGACGAGACCCGCGTCAGGCGGATTTGTCTAATCTGGCCACGGCTGAATTGAAGTCTTCGACGGCCTCTAGGTTGGACATGTGACCGACTTTGTCAAGAAGAGTGAATTCAAATAGAACGCCCTTCCGACCCAGGCGCGCTGCGAGATCCACTGAATGGGTCGCTGGGGTCAGTCTGTCGGCATCACCTACGATGACCGTCGCCGGCACCTCCAGCGAGTCAACCCCCTTACTGACGTCGATTGTCGCCAACACTGAACCCCACATCCCGCGCACCTGTGGTGGGCATCGCAACACGATGTCGGCGCACTCGTCGACTACCTCGGCAGTCGCGCCCGGGCCCAGGGTTCCGTAACGAATCAGGCGGCGAGACAAACGCGTCCCCTGCATCTCGGGTCCGGCGACTGCAAGACTGGCCGCGAAGGCCCGCTCAAGTCTCGGTCGTAGCTGTCGGGGAACCTTGAGCAATGTAGACCGATCCACCAACTGTGATGGCCCGGTGCTTGCCAGTACTACTCCGCGGGCCAGCTCCGAAACCGAGGCGGGGTACTCAGCCGCCCAACTCATGATGGACATGCCTCCCATGCTGTGTCCGACCACGACAGCCTTGTCGGCGGGAGTCGCCACTGCCCGGACTACGGCCTCCATATCATCGGCCAAGAGCTTCGCCGAGAACGGTACCCGGCCCCGGTCGCTCAACCCGTGTCCGCGTTGGTCGTAGACCACCACCCGATGCGTCGCCGCGAACTGCTCGACCTGCGGACGCCAGAAACGTCCCTGACAAGCCCAGCCGTGACTAAAGACTAGGAGCGGAGCATCCCGGCCCGGACCGAATTCCTGAGCGAACAACTTGGTCCCGTCGGAGGAAAGGACCTCGAGGTCACGCGATCCTCGCGACGCACTCGCAAACTCAGAGGTCATCGAAGCTCACCGTGACAGAATCCGTCAGCGGAAGTGCCTGGCATGCGAGCCGTTCACCGTCGGCAACATCACCCTCAACGAGGATGTGGTTCTGGGCCATTTCTACATCACCCTCGACCAGCTTGCATACACACGCGCTGCAGGCTCCTTCTCGGCAGGAGTACGGGGCATTGTGGCCTTGGGCCAGTAGCACGTCGAGCAACGGCGTGTTGCGCGGCCACTCAGTCGTGATGGACTGCCCATTCAGATAGACCGTAGCGGTCGCCACACCGTCGTCGTCACCAAGCTGACGCATCGTGGCTGTATCGAACGGATCCCCGGTCAGTGACTGGAAGACTTCTCGATGTACCGAGGAGTGCTCGACACCGCAGGCCTCCGCCGACTTCTGCACCAGATCCATGAACGGCGCCGGACCACAGGTGAAGATCTGTGCACCGCGGTGCTCACGTATGGCGGACTCGACATTCTGAGGCGTCGGAATACCCATAGCCGACTCCAACCAATGGAAGACGGTGAAACGCTCAGGAAACTCGGAGACGATCTGCGTCAGTTGCCCCCCGTACATGATCGACTCGGCATCGCGGTTCGCGTAGAATAGTGTGACCTCGCCCCCGCCGCACACAAGTGCCGACTTAATCAGCGAAAAGACCGGAGTGATCCCACTTCCTCCTGCGAAGAATAGAAAATCAACGTCGAGATTCTTCGCCGTGAAATGCCCTGACGGCGGGAGGACGGTCAATTCCATTCCCGTAATCGCGTTATCGCACAGCCAGTTCGATGCGTAACCGTTCTCGGTCCGCTTGATGCCGATCTCGAGACGGAAGTCGTCGACGTGAGGCGAGCTGCTCAATGAGTAGCACCGTGCGACATGACCGGTCCGATCAGATGGGATCTTGACGGTGATGAATTGCCCTGGGGTATGCTTGAATTCCTCGACCATGGCGTCGGGGATTTCGAACGAAATGGTAACGGAGTCTTTCGTTTCCTGGATCACTTCCGAGACGGTTAAGGTGCGTGAGCGGGCCGCCGCGGCAGCCGGACGTGAATCGGGTTCGACGGTCACTTGAGGATCCCCTGTCTACGTGCGACCGCGTAACCCGCTCGTGTCAGTGGCGCCGCGATGTCCTGGTAGCGGGGACCGATCACCCGTGCCACGAAGTCGAAACCGCGGGCGTCCGCACCGATCAGCACTCGCGCTCTCTTCTTGTCCATACCTTTGAGGATTGTCGCCGCTGCTTTATCCGGGGTGCTTCGTGCGATCCTGTCGAACAGCGAGGCGACAGTCGCGGTGTCTGCCCCCATGGCGGAAACGCCTCGGGCATTGTTGACGATGTTGGTTTTTACACCCCCCGGGTGCACACATGTCACTGTGACCGGGTATCGACTGATTTTCATCTCCTGTCGGAGCGCCTCGGTGAAGCCTCTGACGCCGAATTTCGCGGCATTATAGGCGCTTTGGCTGGGGATTCCGATCAAGCCGAAGACGCTCGACGTGTTAATGAGATGTCCGTCCCCGGACGCGATCAGGTGAGGCAGAAACGCCTTCGACCCGTTAACGACTCCGCCAAAGTTGATGCCCATGAGCCAGTCGAAGTCTTCCCAGCTCATGTCGACCACGTCGACGCCCAAGGCCACGCCGGCGTTGTTGAACACCATGTCGACGTGGCCCGACTCTGACCGCACTCCGTCGGCATAGTCCTGAAAAGCAGCGCGGTCCGCAACGTCTAGTACGGCGGCGGTTACCGTTGCCCCATGCGTGGTGCGGCAAAGTTCTGCAGTCTCCTTCAAGTGCATCTCATCAATGTCGGACAGTGCCAGTGCGGCACCTCGCTCCGCCAACTGGAGTGCCAGAGACCGACCGATCCCTGACGCGGCACCGGTGATCACTGCCACCTTGCCGGTATAGTCATGCCGATTAGAACTGCTCACCGTCGTCCCACCATCTCTTCGAATCGTGTCTCTCCGTGCGTTCGGGCTCAGGCGATGTCGTACTCGGCGGGCTCGAAATCTTTCGTGGCGCGCCAGTACTGCCATGTGAAGCCCGGCCACACGGTCCGGTTGACGCCCTGCGAGTCGAGATACCAACTCGTGCAGCCGCCGTTGGTCCACACTCCCTTGGCCAGCTTCCGCTGGATGTCGGTGTTGAACTGTTCTTGCACGGACGGGCGTACGTCAACCTTCTCAGCGCCTCGGCTTTCTACTGTGTCGATGGCCTTCATGATGTATTTGATCTGTTGCTCGATCATGAACACCACTGAGTTGTGGCCGAGGCCCGTGTTGGGTCCGAGGAGGAAAAACAGGTTGGGAAAACCCTCGGTCGTGATGCCCAGGTGCGTGTTAATCCCCGTCTGATGCCAGTGGGACGGGAGATCCTCGCCAGTGGCACCTTTCAGGGCGAGCTGATCGAAACCATCAGTCACGTGAAAACCGGTCGCATAAATTATAACGTCCACGAGATGCTCGACACCGTCTGAAGAAATGATGGAATCAGCGGTCACCTTCTCAATCCGATCGCTGATGACAGTGGTGTTAGGTGCCGCAAGCGCCGGGTAATAGTCGTTTGACCCCAGAATCCGCTTACAGCCGATACGATACGACGGGGTCAGTTTCTTGCGCAATGCCGGATCAGAGATGGAGCGTTCAATGTTCCACCGAGCGACCTTTTCAATTGGCCGCATGAGGTTAGAGTGACCGTTGAGGCCGAAGGCCAGGCTCTCCGCACCCCAGTACACCGACCACCTGGCGATACGACGTGCAATCGGGAGTTTACTCAGAAGAGTCCGCAGGGCCGGCGGAACGGAGAAATTCTTGCGGGGTAGGACCCAGGCAGGGGTTCGCTGGAAGACCTTGAGGGACATGGCCTCCTTCTGCACGAAAGGTACAAACTGGATAGCGCTGGCACCAGTGCCGATCACGGCGACACGCTTGCCCTCCAGATCCACCGAATGATCCCACTGTGCGGAGTGAAACGCTTCGCCTTTAAAGTCCTCAATCCCCGAAATTTCGGGAAAATTGGGGATATGCAGCGCACCGACTCCTGACACCACGAACTGAGCAATGTACTCACGTCCGGACTCAGTACGCAGGTGCCACCGCGACTCCGACTCGCTCCAGTATCCAGAAACCAACTTCTGACCGAAATGAATCTTTTGTGTCACGCCACGCTTATCCGCGACATCCTGTAGATACCGCTCAATTTCTGGCTGTGACGACCACACCTTCGACCAGCTACCTCGACTCTCGAATGAGTACGAGTACATCAGCGACGGAACGTCACATGCACAGCCCGGATAGGTATTGTCGCGCCAGGTCCCACCGACGGAGCTTGCCTTCTCCAGAATCAGAAAATCGCTATACCCGCGACGTCTAAGCTGCGCGGCCATCCCGAGACCAGAGAACCCGCTTCCAATAATCAGAATCTTGGTCGAAATCGGGTCGTTGGTTGAATCCGTCTTGGCGGTTGCGCGCGAGGCGCGCCGGGTAGTCGATGATGCCATGTTTATGCTTTCTCCCTCGTAGGTTGGATCGCACAACACATCACCTGCGCACAGTGGCGGCAGGTGATCTGTTGAGGCGGAAGTGATCGCGAAGCCATCGAGAATGCTCCGCACAGGTCTAACTGATGTCGATCACGACGGCTCGGCCGCGTGAACGGAGATCAGCGAAGATCGTCGGGAAGGCTCCGCGTCGCACGCCACATGGCCATTGTGAACTTGCCTTCCAACATTCCCGCCTCATGGAAGAACCGAATCATGGGCTCCGACATAAATTGCAGGTTGGTCCGATAGTTTGGGCTGGTCTGCTGCGCCCACACGCCACGCCAGCGACTAATTCCCACTGCGGGGTACACTTTCGGATTAATGAGCAGCGGGTACGCCAGGTTCGCGATGACGGCAAGCACCCCTCGGTGCCAAGCGCGCGTCGCCTTACGACGACGCTGCATGCCTTCGATCATCTCCAGTCGCGCAAAGGTAATGTGACGGGCTTCCTCAAGGACGTGGATCTTCATGAGCTGGCGAAGCTGAGGCTGCATACTGGGGTCGTTCATCGCCTCGCGCTGGGCGCGGTCCAGGATTTCCTCGATCAACAGCGTAGCTCCAGACACCGACGGCCCGAGAGGGACGAAATGCAGGATCTTCGCGAAGCTCAAGAAGCCCTTAGGAAGCTTGTAGGGGGGCACGCCCGTCTTGTTGATGAGGCGCGCGAACATAGTGGAATGGCGGGACTCATCGCCGATCTCTGTCAACGCGTATAGAGACTTCTGATCGGTTAAAGCCCCCTTCGCCGACATGCGCAGAAGCGCTGAACTCAACAGATTCTCTGCGTAGATGCCGAAACTGAGGATGCTCACGATCTCATGGCGCCCCAACTCGCGACGCTGCTCCTCAGTCATCTTGTCCCACAGCCTGGTGCCGTATAGCGACACTCGATGCTCTGGCAGAAAGCACTTGCCTTCCTCCCAGGGCGACTCCCAGTCGATGTCGATCTCCGCGTCGTAGAACTTCTCCGCGGAAGACCGCAGCAATCGACCCGCAGATCGTTCCATGTCGACGGGCTTACGCCCGTTCACCCGAGCCATGCCCTCCTTCGAAAAGTCGGGGTTCATCTGGACATCCTGCACGGTCATGTCTTCTCCTCGGTCGTTCAAGGCTGGGAGTCGGGGCCTGGCGCCCAGTACCCATTACTCATAGTATCTGGTACTGCTAGTATCCACGAACTGCGATATTTGTCAACGCTCAGTGCGAAGAAGGTAGGACTGCATGTCTGACGACCATGACCTCGACTACTCCGGCGAAGGAACCCTGGTGTGCCGCGGGGCGGAGATCCATGTCGAAGCGAAGATCAAAGGCTATTTCCAGCCGCTGAACGGCCTGTACACCTGGTATGGCCGGATTCAGAAGAATGATGAGCTCGACGGGCTCCTGAAAGGCGCCCGCGCGATCGCTGTATTTACGACCCCCGAGGGCCGAGCGGAGTGTGTCGTCGGGGATCCCGACTTCTGGGGCCGATACCGCATCTCAGGCAAGAGCACTCCGCCATACCACCTGCCCACCACTCTCGAGGAAGTCGAGAACATGGTCGAGCACCACCACAAGTGACAACCATCCACCGCCGCACGGACATTCGCGAAACGGGTCCGCACGATTGGGTCGCCCACTTCAGGTCGAGAGGATATTGCACATGGTGAGTTCGTCTCCCATTCGAACCCGCCCGTCGAGAGGGGGCGAGAAACTCGGCGAGTACAGTCCGACCCTTGAGCGGGTTGCATGGTTTACCCTCCGCCGCAAGGGAATTGTGACGCTGGTCTGGCTCGGCGCCGCCATCGGCTTAGGCCTTCTCTTTCCTCAACTGGAGTCAGTGATACGGGAACAATCTGTGGATCCGATCCCGGCCGGAGTCCCGTCTTTTCAGACCTTGGACCGTATGGGTGCATCTTTCGACGAGCGCGGCGCCAAGACCACAGTATTCGTTGTGATGGAGAACAGTGCAGGCCTGTCCGACAACACCCGCGATCGATATCACGTGCTTGTCGACACCCTGCGGGCGGACGACAGGCACGTCATCGCTGTCCGGGACCTGCTGAGCGATCCCCTCACCGCAAGTCAGGCTCTCAGCAAAGACAAGCAAGCCTGGTATCTGCCCGTGGGAGTGGCCGGCACACTCGGGGGACCCGATACCGCGGAGGCGGTCGCAGCGGTGCGTGAGATCGCTGAGAGTATCTTTCGTGACAGTGGGACGACAGTCCGTGTGACAGGCCCGCCCGCGACCTTTAGCGACCAACTCGCCGTGGGCGAGTCGGATCTGGTCCTGATCACTGTTGCCACCGTGCTGCTGATCGCCGTGATCCTCCTGATCGTCTATCGTTCGGTCTTCACCGCGCTGATGCCGCTGCTTGTCGTGGGCATGAGCTTGGCTGTGGGTCGCGGAGTTCTATCTGGACTGGGCGAGCTGGGCATGCCGGTATCCCAGTTCACGTCAATGTTCATGACCGTCATCATCTTTGGTGCCGGAGTTGACTATTCGGTGTTCCTCATCAGCCGCTATCATGAAGGTATTCGAGCGGGTTACTCTCCTGATGTCGCTATCGCCCACGCGAATGCAACTATCGGCCGCGTGGTTCTAGCGTCGGCGGGCACTGTGGCCCTAGCGTTCCTGGCTATGGCCTTCGCCAAGCTCAGTGTGTTTAACACTTTGGGTCCGGCCTGCGCAATCGCCATAGCTTTCGCATTCTTGGCGACGGTGACATTGCTGCCCCTCGTACTCTCTTTCGCTGCCAAGAAAGGCGCCGGCCTTCCCCGCCGTGACCTGACGCGGGATTACTGGAGAAGAGTCGGAGTCATGGTTATCCGGCGGCCGGTCCCTCTGCTCGCGATCAGTGTGGTCGTGTTGATCGGCCTCGCCATGGTCGCCGCAACAATTCAGATCACCTACGACGATCGCGAGGGGCAGCCACCTGACACAGGGAGCAACGAAGGATACGCGCTTCTCAACCGCCACTTCCCGAAAGACATCATCATCTCAGAATTCTTGGTGGTGGAGTCCGAGAACGACATGCGCACGGCTCAAGGCCTTGCCGACCTCGACCAGCTAGCCTCCCGCGTCGCGCAGATTCCCGGCGTGACCAGGGTCATTGGCGTGACGCGGCCGACCGGTGAGAAGCTAGAGCAGGCGCAATTATCTTGGCAGAATGATCAGATCGGTACCAAGATCACCGAGGAGACCGGTGATGGACAGGCCCGCAAGGGTGATCTGGCCGTCCTGAAGACGGGGTCAGAGCAGCTCGCCGGAGGCCTGGCACTGTTAGAAGACCAGATATCCTCCAACCTCGCTCCGCTGTCGGGGTTGCTCGACGAGGTGTCGTCATTTGGCCCGCAGCTCGACGAGTATCGGCCGCTTGTGAACCAACTGGCGAACGCTGCCCCAAGGCTTAGACAGTTTTCCAAGCAAGCGCCCGAGCTGTCTCAACTCGCACGTCGGGCCCAGTCTGCGGCAGATGCGGTCGCGCCGGCGTTGTCCGCGTTAGACAATCCGTGGTGCCAGCAGATCGCGCAGTGCTCGGCACTGCGCGCGCAAATGGCCGACATCCGGGCACTCGCGGATGATCAGTCGCTTGGGAGGGTGGCTGACTTTGCCGCGCAGCTCGGCCGCGTGAGTGCGCCAGGCTCGACCAACATTGCACAGCTGCAGCGTTCTCTTCAAACGCTGGATTCTGCACTACAAGCCATCGGCGGACAGGACCTCGGGAACAGGCTCTCGCAACTCGAATCCGGCGTCGGCGCACTTGCCGACGGCGCGCGTCAGTTGTCGAACGGAGTCGGTGCTCTGGTGGACAGCAACCTTCAGCTACTCAGTGGACTGGCACAGGTCGCCGCACAGCTTCGGGCTCCCGCACGGGAGGTCGGCGATTCTGACTCGGCAACCGGCTTCTATCTCCCCGCGGATGCGTTCAAGGACCAGCAGTTCAGTCAGGTCGCTCGACAGTTCATCTCGTCCGACGGGAAAACCGTGCGCTATGCGGTACAGACCGCCTACGACCCATACTCTGCCGATGCAATGACGCTGGCGAACGAGCTGTCCAGCGTCGCCGAGAACGCGATGCCGAACACCACTCTGGAGGGCGGACGTGCTTCTGTTGCGGGCTTTCCTGCGATCAATGCCGACGTCCAGCGACTGTTGTCGTACGATTTCAAACTGCTCGGCATAGCCACCCTTCTCATCGTGGGTCTGATCCTGATGCTGCTGTTGCGGGCCGTCGTTGCACCTGTCTATCTCCTTGCAACCGTCGTCTTGAACTACATGGCGGCTCTCGGTATTGGTGTGCTCGTACTTCAACACATCCTCGGTGCCGGGATCGCCTGGCCCGTGCCACTGGTGTCGTTCATTGTCTTGGTGGCGGTGGGCGCCGACTACAACATGCTGCTGGTGTCACGGCTGAGAGAGGAAACGAGGTGGAGCGTGCGGGTCGGCGTAATGCGTACCGTCGCTTACACCGGGTCGGTCATCACCTCGGCTGGGTTGATATTCGCGGCCAGCATGTTTGGGCTGATGGTCGGGTCCATCGATGTGATGGTGCAAATCGGGTTCATCATCGGTGTCGGTTTGCTGCTCGACACGTTCCTGGTGCGGACCTTAGTAGTCCCGGCGCTAGCGGTGCTGCTGGGCACTGCGAGCTGGTGGCCGGGTGACATCGACCGTTTCCGGCTCGCCCCTTGACCATCGCAAAAGTCACGCGGACGGACCCATGGGGATCTGACAAGCGTCGGTCGCTGAATATCCCGACCATTCCGTCAACAGGTAGGAGGGGCATAAGCATGACGCAGCACCGTCGCCCGTGATAGATGAGTTGCGTCCTAATTCAAACGCTAGCTGCACTGACCTTGGTACGCGGCTGGCTGGTGGTTGAACCGCCCCGGGTCTGTCGGAGGCTCTCGAACCTGTGAAGGATGGAGAGCATGGCAGCACCACGCAAGTACAGTGAGGAACTCAAGGACCGGGCCACCCGGATGGCATGTGAAGCGCGACGAGATCCCGATTCGTCGAGAGGTGCGATCAAGCGGATCGCCGATCAGCTCGGAGTCCATCCCGAGGCGTTGCGCAATTGGGTTCGTCAGGCCGAGATCGACGGCGGGGTCCGCCCGGGCACCACGAGTGAGGACGCTGACCGCATCGCGGCGTTGGAGCGGGAGAACCGTGAACTGCGGCGAGCGAACACGATCTTGAAGCAGGCTTCGGCTTTCTTTGCGGCGGAGATCGACCGCCCACAGCGCTGATCGTGGAGTTCGTCGCGGCTCACCGCGATGAACACGGAGTCGATCCGATCTGTGCGGCATTGCGCGATACGTCCGCCCAGATCGCTCCGTCCACGGTACGAGCCCACCTGAGCCCCCAGAAGACCGAGGCGCCTCGTGTGGTGCGTGACCGGGAGCTCCTTACCCAGGTCCGCGCGGTGCATGCCGACAACCTCGGCGTCTACGGTGCCCGCAAGGTGCATGCCCAATTGCGCAGACAGGGCCATAGTGCTGCCCGCTGCACCGTCGAGCGATTGATGAAAGCCGACGGGCTGCAAGGGATAGCGAGACTCAAGACACGCAAGACCACGCGCAGCGAGGGAGCTGAAACACCCCGGCCGGCTGACCGGGTCAACCGTCAGTTCACCGCGGCGGCACCGAACGCGTTGTGGGTGGCGGACCTGACCTACATCCGCACCCACTCGGGCTGGGTGTACGCGGCGTTCGTCCTGGACGTGTTCTCGCGGATGGTCGTCGGCTGGCAGGTCTCGACCACCATGCACACCGACCTCGCCCTCGACGCCCTGAACATGGGATTGTGGGCACGGTCGCGTGCCGGCCACGACGTGGCCGGGCTGATCCACCACTCCGACCGCGGAGTGCAATACCGAGCCATCCGCTACACCGAACGACTGGCCGAAGCCGAAGCGGTGACATCTGTTGGCTCCAAAGGGGATTCATACGACAACGCGATGGCTGAGGCGTTCAACTCGCTGTTCAAAGCCGAATGCATCCGTAACCCCGCGAGGCGGCTGGGCAGGTGTGGGCGAGGTCGAGATCGCCGTCGCTGAGTACGTCGAATGGTTCAACCACCGCCGCCTGCACGGCGAGATCGGACACGTCCCACCCGTCGAGTACGAGAGCGCCTACTGGTCGACCCACACCGTCACCAGCTACCGTGAGAACCCGGTCCCCGCAAACGCTGGAACCAACTAACCGAGCCTCCAGCAAACCCGGGGCGATTCACACCGTCTCCCGAATCACGGATCGGGTCATCGAAGAGATGGTGTCGTGGTGGGCACGCCCGCTGGAGAAAGTGTACGCGGCGGTGTTCATCGACGCGATCATGGTCAAGATCCGGGATGGGCAGGTGCGTAACCGGCCCATCTACGCCGCGATCGGGGTGGATCTCGACGGGCACAAAGACATCCTCGGCATGTGGGCCGGCGACGGCGACGGCGAGTCGGCCAGGTTCTGGCTGGCGGTGCTCACCGACCTCAAGAACAGGGGTGTCCGCGACATCTTCTTCGTTGTGTGTGACGGATTGAAAGGGTTGCCCGACAGTGTATCTGCCGCGTTCCCGTTGGCCACGGTACAGACGTGCATCATCCATCTGATCCGCAACACCTTCAAGTACGCCTCCCGCAAGTATTGGGACACGATCAGCGCCGATCTCAAACCGATCTACACCGCGCCGACCGCCGCTGACGCCCGGGCGCGGTGGGAGGAATTCGCCGAGAAATGGGGCACGCCGTACCCGGCGATCGTGACCCTGTGGGAGAGCGCGTGGGAGGAGTTCATCCCGTTCCTTGACTACGACGTCGAGATACGGCGAGTGTTGTGCTCCACCAACGCGATCGAAAGTCTCAACGCCCGCTACCGGCGTGCGGTGCGCGCTCGAGGACACTTCCCGAACGAGCAGTCCGCACTCAAAACGCTCTACCTGGTCACCCGGTCGCTGGACCCGAAGGGTACCGGTCAGACGAAGTGGGCCGTACGCTGGAAGCCAGCGCTCAACGCCCCGGCCATCACGTTCGCCGATCGTATGCCCGCAGCCGAAGAACGCTGACCCGCCGAGCAATCGGAAAACCGCCGCTTACACCGAATATCGGACAGACCCGTCGGGGCCCGATTCCCGCCGAGCTCGTGGTGAGCGTGCGTGAGACGCTGGGTGGGGGTCGTCCAGAACGGGGGGTGTCCCTATGGGTTTGTCAAGCAGCTGAAGCGATTGGGGTTCGGTAGGGCTCGCTGTGCTTGAGCATCGCGTAGAGGACGTCGCATCGTCGGCGTGCCAGGCAGATGAGGGCGGCGTTGTGTTTCTTTCCTTCGGCGCGTTTGCGGTCGTAGTAGGCGCGGCTGGTGGGGTCGTGCAGTGCGGCGAACGCGGAGAGGAAGAAGGCTCGTTTGAGTTTGCGGTTTCCGAATCGGGCGGGGTGCTCGCCACGGATGGAGGTGCCGGATCGGTGGGTGACTGGTGCGATGCCGGCGTAGGCGGCCAGGTGGCCTGCGGTGGCGAATGCTGAACCGTCGCCGACTTCGAGGAGGATGCGGGCTGCTGTGTAGGGGTCGTAGCGGATCTGGTTTCGCACCGCGGCAAAGTGGCTCCGCGCCATGTCTCGATCGTTGTCCGCGTCGCCGGTAGCATCACGGGTGGACGCCTGCACGGTGGCGTGGTCGAAGGCCAGGATACGTGACGCTGCGAGAAGAACTGCAGGCTTCCCGGTTGCCTCCTGTCGATGTCACAGGACCCGGGTCAGCGGGAACCGGCGTCCTGCTGATGGTAATGCTCCTGCGTGCGTTTGTGTGAACGCGGCGGCCCTGCTTAGCGTCCTCCTCGCGGACTTGCCGCGACAGGCCGGTTAGCCTGACAAGGATGCTGCGGCCTTTCGTAGTGACGCCTCCAGGGTCGTTTCCGCCTCGGGTAGAGCCGCCGCGAGGGTTGTGACGGATCGGAGCCGCTCGGATGAGGCGTGATCCTTCTGTACTGCTGCGCGTGCGACTGCAGTCCAGGATGTCGCCGCATGGTGGGCGTTGGCTGCAAGGATGGCGGTGGCGTGATCGCCGGTGAGGCGCGCGATTTCGTCGCAGCCCTGTGCCAGCAGTCGGCGGAACAGGCCGCCGCCGGTCCCCGCTTTCTCGATGAAGGCGCCGAGGCTGAATAAATGCATCTCGAGGTCGTCGGTCGACAGGGCTCCCCAGCTGCAGACGTCGGATGCGAGCGCGCTGGCAGCGTCGAGGCCGTGTGACCCGTGTTCTGCGGGCCCGGCGATCGTCGATGCGCCTGGGGTGCTCAGGCTCGCTGCGGATTGTGCGAATGCCTGTGCGGCCACCTCGAGAATCGAAGGTGGCGTCTGTGGCCAATTGATACGAAACAGCGTGTGTCGGGTTGGCTCCGGGAAGGAGGTCGAGCGGCGCGCGCGTGCGAGTGCGTCCAGTGGGACGCGTTGAAGGTCTTCGCGATCGTTGTCGGCGATGTACGCGACGCCTTGCGTCTCGTCGTAGCCGACTACAACGATGTCGTGGCGGCTCATGCGCAACTGGACCCGCAGGTAGGGGAGTTCTGCGATCTCCGCCCAGACCAGTGCAGGGCGTCCCTGATCGATCTCGCCACGAAGGTTCTCCCAACCCTCGGCCGGGTCGTCTGTGGCAAGCACCTCGACGGTGCCGCCCAGACGGCGGGGGAGGTCGATCTCAAAATCAGGTCCTCGTCCGACTAAGTACACGGGTGGCATCAGCGCTTTTGATCGAATGTAGGTGAGGGAGAGGGCTCCGCCGAGGGCAAAGACGAGGCCCTCGTCGGGTGGGCCGTCGTAACCGAGCCCGGTCCACTCCATGAGGTCTCGCATCGCACCGGACCCACAGTGGCCACCCATTCGGTGCGGGTAGGGGTCGATCATCGAGGGGCCGGACACTGACACGATCCTCCTGTGTTGAGGCGGTACGAAAATTGTCGATTGCCGGGCCGACGACTGAGGCAGACCGGGTTAGGCGTGGAATGCATCTAGTGACGTCGCACGCTGCGTGAGTATAAGAGGGCCATAGGCCTCTTTGAGAGCCACCAGGATGTTGTCGAGAGGCAGGTCGTTGTACACACCTCTTTCGCGGACGTACTCCATGTGTGTTGAGCCGTCCGCGGAGTGAGCGTGGAGCAACGCGTCGCTGTCGCCGGTGAAGTCGATCGGGGCGACTCCGAACCGCGCGCACAGTTCCGAGTTGAACGCGGGTGTCGCCTTGAGCCACCGTCCGTCTATGTAGACGTGGCTGTACCCGTGATAGACGAAGACGTCGGTTCCCATCAGCTCACGTAGGGCGCCCGTTTGGAGGTGATTACGGACGTCGGCGAAGCCTAGCCGCGCTGGGATCCCGGCGGCGCGGAATGCGGCGGTAAGCACGACGGCCTTGGGGACGCAGTATCCACGCCCGGATTCGATTACATGGCTGGCCCGGTAGTGCTCTGGGTCGTTGGAGACGGTGTACGGGTCGTAGCGGATGGCGTCGCGCACCGCGGTGAACAGGCGGCCGGCTTTGTCTTTGTCGGTGGTCGCGTTGCCGACGGCTTCGCGTGTGAAGGTTGCGACGGTGGCGTGCTCGATGTCGAGGAAGCGTGAACCCGTCAGCGCCGCCGGGCTGACCGCATTTGTCGGTGATGTGGTCATGGGGCCGCTCCGATCAATTCGGACCTGACGATCGGCGCTCGTTGTGCAATGGCGCGCTTGGCGGTCACGAAGTCAGCGGGTCTGTTGACGCAGTCAGCTGCAATCAGTTCTCCGGCGGTTAAGTAGTAGCAGGTGAAGTCGCGGCCATGGGCGGGGTTGCCGCTGACCAGCACCTCGTCGTATCCGGTGTTGAGCCCGGCGATCTGGAGTTTGAGGTCGTATTGGTCGGACCAGAACCATGGCAGTGCGGCGCGACCGGTTGTGTTGTCGCAGATTGTGGCCGCCGCGATCTTGGCGTGCTCGGTTGTTGCGGACACGCACTCGAGACGAACACGTCGCCCGTACCGCTCGATTCGGTGGTTGGCGCAGTCGCCGGCTGCGACGATGTCAGGATCGCTGGTACGAGCGCGGTCGTCGACGAGGATGCCGTTTTCGACGTCGATGCCCGCAGCTGCTGCGAGCTCCGTGTTCGGAATGACGCCGACGCCGACGATGACCAGGTCAGCGGCCAGCGTCTCCCCCCCGGACAGGACAACGCCGTCGACTCGTTCGTCGCCGCGGAACCCTTCGACCATTGCGTCGGTCCGTACCTCGACACCCTTCTCGCGGTGAATTCGATCGAAGAATTCCGACACGACGGGCGCCGTGACACGTTCGAGTACGCGTCCTGCCGCCTCCAGGACGGTGACCTCGACACCCAGGGTTCGAAGCGAGGCCGCTGTCTCCAGGCCGATGTACCCGCCGCCGACAATGACGACCCGCGAACCCGGGACCGCGGCGGCGCGGATGGCCTCGACATCGGTGGCGGTGCGCAGATAGTGCACGCCCGGCAGGTCGGCGCCGGGGACCGGCAGTGCGCGAGCTCGAGCGCCGGTGCACAGGGCCAACTTCGAGTAGGACACCGCGTCGTTGTTGCCAAGAGTGACGGTTCGTTCGGCACGGTCGATCGAGGTCACGGTCCCGTCGACGAGCTCGATCCGTTGCTTGTCGTAGAACTGGCGGCTCCGAATCGCGACATCGTCGAGATGGCAATCGCCAGCCAGGTATGCCTTGGACAGCGGCGGCCGCTGATACGGCAGGCGGCCCTCGTCGCCGATCAGCAGGATGGCCCCAGCCCACTTCTCCTTGCGCAAATTGGCCGCCAGCTGTGCGCCCGCGTGGCTTGCGCCGACGATCACGACCCGATCAGTACTCACGTCTCCGGCTTGGGAGTCAGACGGACCATCATCTTGCTGATCCCACGAACGAAGTTGGACTGCACGTACTCCGGATCACCGACCACCTCGATGTCGTCGAAGCGCTCGAGAAGTTCTTCCCAGAGAATGCGCAACTGCAATTCGGCCAAACGGTTTCCCATGCAACGGTGCACACCGAAACCGAACGCGATGTGGTTGCGAGCGTTGGACCGATCGATGATGAGCTCGTCCGGGCGGTCGAACACTCGCTCGTCGCGGTTGCCGGAGGCATACCACATGACGACTTTGTCACCTGCGCGGATGAACTGACCGTTGAGCATCACGTCCTTCTTGGCGACCCGACGCATGTATGCCAGCGGGGTTTGCCACCGGATAATCTCCGACACCGCATTGGGAATCAGATCCGGATTGGCTTTGAGTTTCTCGAACTGCTCGGGAAACTCGTTGAGAGCCAGCACTCCGCCGCTCATCGAGTTGCGGGTGGTGTCGTTGCCGCCGACGATCAGCAGCACGAGGTTCCCGAGGAACTCCATCGGGCTATTGTCGAGAAGGTTCTTGGTGTCCTCGTTGCTCTGCAGCATGGTGATGAGGTCGAATCCGGTCTCCTCGCCTGCCGCGGTCCGCGCGGCCTTGTCTCGCCACAGCGCACTCAAGCCCTGTGCCATCGCGACCATCTCGCGGAAAACTTTGTCGTTGTCCGATGGTCCGCCGTTGGCCTGCTCCATCGACGTGGCCAAATCCGACCACTGGACGAGTTTGTGGCGCTGCTCGTAGGGGTAGTCGAGCAATGTCGCGAGCATCCGCGCGGTCAGTTCGACCGACACGGTCTGGACCCAGTCGAACGGTTCGTCGAGCGGTAGCTCCTCGACGACTTCCCGGACGCGAGACCGGATGAGGCCCTCCATCTCGCGCAGGTTCTTCGGTGCGACGACTCCCTGGACGGCGGCGCGCTGCTTGTCGTGCCGCGGCGGGTCCATGGCGATGAACATCGCGATATCCATGAAACGCGGGGGCCGACCGATGATGATGAACGGTTCGGCGGAGAACGCTTCATGGTTTTTGTCGACAGCGATGATGTCGGCATGTCGAGTGACCGACCAGAACGGCCCGAAGGGACTGCGGGGCTGGAAGTGAACGGGCGCCTCATTGCGCACACGCTCGAAGTAGGACCGCCACATGCCCTGTCGGTAGAGAAATGGGTTGCTCAGATCGATGTCAGTGAGTTCGACGTCCTCGACCGGCGGGATGGGGGTCTCGGTGAAGATTTTCTTGCCGTCGGTTCGGGTGACGATCCGGCGGGTCTTGTCATAGACGTGAGCGCCACGGATCTGCAGATCGATCGGGATCATGGACTGCGCCTTCTCGGCGATCGCGGTGGTAATGCTCATCTGAAAGTCGCTCTCATTCTCTCACTTCACAACTGGAACTCGGGGAGGTGAACGGTCAACCCGTCCCACTCTTCGCGCGCGGTCATCTGACACGACAGCCGCGAGTTGGCCTCACGCTCGGGGTGCATGCTCAACATGCCTTCTTCGACGTCTGTGCTGTGGCCGACGGTGTCGATCCACGCGCTGTCGACGACGACGTGGCAGGTTCCGCATGCCGCCTCACCGCCACAGTCGCCATCAATGCCCGGTATCGCCTGGTCGACCGCGGTCTGCATCAGTGACCTGCCGGGCATCACCGGCGCGGGGTAGTCCTCGCCGTCGTGGGTCACGTAGGTGATCGTGGCCATGGCCACCTCCTTGTTCCTGGGTCGTAGAGATGAGTGTGCGCGCGGCGAATGTGGTCGATCCAGGTTCGGACGTCGCGATGTCTTGTTAACTTGGCTCATATGAGCCTTGTCGAGTCGGGGATGCCGCCGCTGGCGTTCGCCCAGCTCCTCGACAGCGGCGCCTTGGGCGCGGCGGAGACCCGAGCGTTCGAACGCATCATGGCCCGCGAGGGCGTCGATCTCGCGGTCGTCATTGCGCGACAGGGCCAAGTGCCTGTCCGGTGGTTTCACGAGGTGTATCCGGCGATGGATTCCCAGCAGGGATTCCGGTTGGGCGTAGCGTTCGCCGAGCACGCTCAGCTCACCTCGTTCGGCCCCATCAGTTTGCCGCTGGTCAGTGCGGGTTCCGTCGTCGAAGTTGTTCAACTGCTTCAGTTCTTGCCCCTGATATCGACCGCGCTGAGCACCGAGTTCCAGCACGGAGATTCTGGACTGACGATCGCTCTGGCCGGGCGCACCGACAGCGCCGGCACCGATTGTTTCGCCGTCACCTACGGTGGTCTGGCTGTCCTGCGGTTGGTGGACATGCTCGCCGGTGCCGTCCCCTCCGTGGAGCTTCATCTGACATGCCAGGCGCCGGCAGACCTGATCGCCGTGGGTGAGATCGGCCATCGGATCGTTTTCAACGCGCCCGCGGCGTTCGTGCACATACCGGCTGCCGTGCTCTACGACGTGTGCCGTTTCTCCGACCCCGTGGCCTACCGGATCGGTATTGCCGAGCTTCGACGCGTCTACGAACAGCGTAGGCCCAGTTCCTACACGCAGCTGGTCCGCGCACAGTTCGATGCCGACCCTGCCCGCGCTGACGGTGCTCGTATCGCGGCGGAGCTGTCGATATCGGTGAGCACACTCAAGCGACGCCTGAACGCCGAGGGCACCACCCTGCGTCGCCTGCGGCAGCAGTTCGTCCAAGAACGGGCCACCGCGCGACTGCTGGATCCGGGCATCGGTGTCGGCGAGATAGCCGCAGAACTGGGGTACTCCGACGCCGCCAGCTTCTCTCATGCGTTCACACGGTGGGTCGGATGCTCCCCGACGCGGTTTCGCCGCGCACCGGCGAATCGGCAGGCAGCGCCGGGCATCTGAGCAGGTCAGTCCGCGCGAAGAAGATTGACGAAAAAGCTGTCTACCGTGGAGGTGTCGGCGTAGCGCGCGAAGTGCATGAGATCGACTTTCACGAACTCGCCGGTGGCGGAAAAGTAGGTCTCGCCGTCCACAGTCCCGCTCGCCCCGATGTGCAGGATGTGATCGGCGTCCTCGTCGATGCACGCCGTAAGACGTACTGGTACGTGGAGGGGTACCGGTCGGCGGTACTTGACGGTCAACGTGCGCGTGACGGCCGGGGTGCCGGCGATCCACAGCGTGAATCCCATGATGTCGTCGCACGCGGCCGAGATAGCGCCTCCGTGCGCCAAACCTGGTCCACCGGAATGCTTGGTGGTGAAAGAGTGATCGGCAAAAACGCGGTCGCCGTCGCGGTACACCTCGAGCTGCAGGCCGCTGGCATTCTCCGGCCCGCAGCCCATGCACGATGGGGAGTGTGCGGGCAGTTTGGTGGGTGCTGACATCACAGTCCTCGAATCGATGCTCGTGCCGGTAGCAGACCACTACCAACGGTATCGTTGGTAGAATGCCACATCCACGCTGGACCAACAGCGTGAGGAGACCTGGTGGCGGTGAGCATCAATGGCCTCGACGACGTCGATCCGCGGCGGGTTCGTTCCCGGAACCGTCTGCTCGACGCCACGGCGGTGTTGCTGCGCAGCGGGGGAGTGGAGGCTGTCACCGTCGAGGCGGTCACGAGCGTTCCCGCAGCTGGAGACAGTCGTGCGGCAGCAGTCGGTCGACCCGATCCCTGCGGGAGTGCCGTCGTTTCAGTCATTCGACCGGATGGGCACGGCGTTCGGGGAGAAAGGCGCCAAGACAACGGCGTTTATCGCCATGGAGAACCGTGGCGGCCTCACCCCGACGGTGCGTGCACGCTACGACGAGCTTGTCCAGGAACTTCGTGGCACCACCGCCGATGTCGCTTCCGCCCGCGACCTGGTGGGGGGATCGCCGATGTGTGTTGTCGAACTTGTCAGGATGTAAAGCCTGGGACGGGATCACGGTCGTTCTAGAAGTACTGGCCGACGTCGGCAATCTTGTAGGCCACCGGGTCATGCAGGCTGTGCGTCCGGATGTTGCGCCAGAACCGGTCCAGCCCCAAACGCGGGTGTGTCCCACGCGCCCCGATGACCTCGAAGATCCGGCTGCCTATAGACAGACCCGCCTCGGTGGCCAAGACCTTCACCCCCGACACCTGAACCATCAGCGAGGCCCGATCGGCGGGTGCCAAAGCATCACCCTTCTCCCAGATCCGCTGCACCGCGTGCGACGCATCGCGGGCCGCCGCGTCAGCGCCTTGTAGTTTAATCGCAAGCTCTCCAAAGGTCCGAACTACGTATGGATCCTGCGTGGCCTCAGAAACCCCCGCAGGGGTCCATGGCCGTGCGTGCTCCAGCGTGTATTCGCGAGCGGAGTCCAGCGCTTCGGCGGCAATTCCTATGTAGACGTGCGAGAAGATCAGTTGCACCAACGGGCCGAATAGGCTGGCGCGCCTATAGCCGAAAAAGTCGGTGATCACGCTGTTCGGAGCCCCCAACACCTCGTGCGGAAGCACTTGAACATCTTTGAAGTCCGTTGTACCGCTGTCGGTCCGCCGCATCCCCAGGGCTTTCCAGTCATTGTTGGGACGCACTCCCCCTCGGTCGGTGGGTATGACCGCTGTGATAATTCCCGACCGCTCGGGTGAGTCATCATCCTGCGCCACGCCAAACACCAGAAGCAGATCGGATCCGAGCGCCCCGCTACAGAAATGCTTGGTCCCGTTCAGCACGTAACCACCGTCGTCGCGTGGGGTTGCACGCACCTTCCAGTCGAGAATGTGACTGTTGTTCTCGCTCAACGCGTTCCCCGTCCAGGAACCCTGCGCCACGCGGCGGTAAGTGGCGTCGCGCTGCTCCGGCGAGCCGAGGAGTTCGATGAAGGCTGCACACACGAGGTGGTATCCGTAGAGGTGGCCAAGCGAGCCGTCGACCTTGGCAATCTCGCGGATTACTGCGAAGACTGAATCGCCCCGGGTTTGCTGGAGGCTCGGTTAGTTGGTTCCAGCGTTTGCGGGGACCGGGTTCTCACGGTAGCTGGTGACGGTGTGGGTCGACCAGTAGGCGCTCTCGTACTCGACGGGTGGGACGTGTCCGATCTCGCCGTGCAGGCGGCGGTGGTTGAACCATTCGACGTACTCAGCGACGGCGATCTCGACCTCGCCCACACCTGCCCAGCCGCCTCGCGGGCGCATCACGGGGTTACGGATGCATTCGGCTTTGAACAGCGAGTTGAACGCCTCAGCCATCGCGTTGTCGTATGAATCCCCTTTGGAGCCAACAGATGTCACCGCTTCGGCTTCGGCCAGTCGTTCGGTGTAGCGGATGGCTCGGTATTGCACTCCGCGGTCGGAGTGGTGGATCAGCCCGGCCACGTCGTGGCCGGCACGCGACCGTGCCCACAATCCCATGTTCAGGGCGTCGAGGGCGAGGTCGGTGTGCATGGTGGTCGAGACCTGCCAGCCGACGACCATCCGCGAGAACACGTCCAGGACGAACGCCGCGTACACCCAGCCCGAGTGGGTGCGGATGTAGGTCAGGTCCGCCACCCACAACGCGTTCGGTGCCGCCGCGGTGAACTGACGGTTGACCCGGTCAGCCGGCCGGGGTGTTTCAGCTCCCTCGCTGCGCGTGGTCTTGCGTGTCTTGAGTCTCGCTATCCCTTGCAGCCCGTCGGCTTTCATCAATCGCTCGACGGTGCAGCGGGCAGCACTATGGCCCTGTCTGCGCAATTGGGCATGCACCTTGCGGGCACCGTAGACGCCGAGGTTGTCGGCATGCACCGCGCGGACCTGGGTAAGGAGCTCCCGGTCACGCACCACACGAGGCGCCTCGGTCTTCTGGGGGCTCAGGTGGGCTCGTACCGTGGACGGAGCGATCTGGGCGGACGTATCGCGCAATGCCGCACAGATCGGATCGACTCCGTGTTCATCGCGGTGAGCCGCGACGAACTCCACGATCAGCGCTGTGGGCGGTCGATCTCCGCCGCAAAGAAAGCCGAAGCCTGCTTCAAGATCGTGTTCGCTCGCCGCAGTTCACGGTTCTCCCGCTCCAACGCCGCGATGCGGTCAGCGTCCTCACTCGTGGTGCCCGGGCGGACCCCGCCGTCGATCTCGGCCTGACGAACCCAATTGCGCAACGCCTCGGGATGGACTCCGAGCTGATCGGCGATCCGCTTGATCGCACCTCTCGACGAATCGGGATCTCGTCGCGCTTCACATGCCATCCGGGTGGCCCGGTCCTTGAGTTCCTCACTGTACTTGCGTGGTGCTGCCATGCTCTCCATCCTTCACAGGTTCGAGAGCCTCCGACAGACCCGGGGCGGTTCAAACATTCGCCGACTTGGTTGACCGTCTTCCAGCAGACATGGCGCCCCAGCCCATTCTCCTCACGCGCCTCATCTACCTAATGCGGGTCTCGAATACGGTCGGAAACCGTCCGGGGCACGACTCAAGTGTGGCAGCACGTTGGTGACAGCACCGCGGTGGCGATCCTGCAGAATTGCGAGACATGGCCGCACACAGTTTTATCGAGATAGTCGGTGGTCCTCGCATACTGACTTGTCGAGAGGGTTACATTCCTGACCTGGCGACCCTGTTTACCGAGAGCGACCTGCGATGTGATGACGAAAGCTACGGCTACGTCTCGACGGTAGGTGGTCTGCGCGACCGCCTGCAACTGCGTGGCCTCACCGAGGGACGGGCGCGTGCGCAGTTGGACGAGCAGGTTCGGGTTTGGCACGAGCGTTGTCGCCCGTCAAACCCGCCCGCATTCGGCGACCTTGGCGTAGAGCTCCTGGATTCGTCGACGATCATGTCGGAGTTCGACAGGTATGTTAAATGCACTCCCTCTGAGTGGATTCCCTACGACGAGCCTGATGTGTTCTCTCAGCTGGATGCTCGCACCGTTCTGCGATTGGCCCTCGACCTCATTAAGGACGACCCCAGGCGCAGCGTTCGCTATGACTTGGACGATCTGCAAAGCTTCGGGCTCCTGGAGCCGGGCAGTGCGATCACGAAACTCGAAACTGAGAAGCGTCAAACGATCATCACGGCCGACGCGCCGCTCGTTATTCTCACCGAGGGCTCCAGTGATGCCGACCTACTCGCGGAGGCAATCGAGGTGACACACCCTCACCTCGTTGGATTCGTAAACTTCATGGACTTCGGCTTCCGGACCGAAGGCGGTGCGGCCAGCCTGGCAAAGCAGGTGCGATCGTTCGCAGGCGCGGGTATCGCTAATCGGGTCCTCGCATTGGCGGACAACGACACTGCTGCCTACGATGCCCTCCACAAGCTGAAGAAGTCCGTACAGCTTCCAGCGAACATTCGCGTGATGCACTACCCGCCGCTACCGCTTCTGGAGCAATACCCCACGCTGGAGTCGCAGACCTCGGCTGATCCTGTGCTGATGGACGTCAACGGCACAGCCGGATCGCTCGAGATGTACCTCGGCTGTGACGTGTTGACGCACGATAACGCACTTATTCCTGTCGTGTGGAAGGGGCGCGTCGAAGGACAGGGACAGGACCAGGGCGCAATCTCGCCAGTGGACAAAAGACGAGTTCAGGCAGCGTTCCGGAAGAAGGTGAAGACGGCCCTGGATGACCCCACCGAGCGAGGTAGGCAGGATTGGACTGGGATCGAGGCGATCGTGAAGGTGATCCTCAACGCCTTCAACGCCTTCGAGTAGAGGATGTCCGACTGCAAGCACGCTCGTCCCACCGTCACCGAACGCAGAGATCCCCGCAGTAGGACGAGTCGCCGTGATGGTTTTAACGAGCAGGTTCAGGACTCGAAGTACGTCAGGCAATAGCCAGTCGGTGTCGGCTTCGCTGCGAAGTACTCGACCTGTCCCTCTGTGCATTCCGGAGCCGCGGCCACCTTGGTGTCGACCTTGAAGTAGTTCGTACCGCCAGGGACCAGCGTCACCCTTGAACAGTCGACCTCGTTGACCTTGGCTAACGGGTTTGGCACATCCGTTGGTGGTTCGGAGTAGCAGAGCCCCTGCTGGTACACCTGGGCGAGGCACAGTACTTCCTCGATGCGTGGGCGGGCGCCGGCGTACGGGCGTTCCTCGTACCAGAACGCGGCGTAGTCGATGCCACAACCGTTTCGGGTCTGCACCCGTTCCGCGACTGCGTAATGAAACCCTCGGTAGCTGCAGTCGACCGTCTCGACCTCGAGCTCCCCGGCGAGTTCGCCTACCGTCAGACAGTCACCCACCCTCACCTCGGTGGTGTCGGCGACGTTGTTTTCGAAGTCGCTGGGGTCCTCGAGGGCCACGCTCACCGCGATCATCAAGGCGAGCACCGTCGCGAACCCGAAGAGCCCGGCTAACAGCCATAATCCCTTGCGGCTCTTCTTCGGTGGCTGACCACCGGGATGCGGCGGGTACACACCTCCCGGATAGGGTGCAGGCGCCCCGTAGGGGACTCCCCGTCCCGGAAAACCGGCGTTTGGCTGATGCTGCCCGGGCTGTCCGGGCGGGCCCTGGAATCCGTAACCGGGATGGCCAGGACCAGGTGGTGGCATGGTCACGCGCGTAGCCTAACCCGCCGCAAGCGGTCGGTCGCCAGGGACTTCACAGGCCGGAAACTGACCTACGTTCGCACTATTCGGCTCGCCGGTATACGGATAGTCCGCGGTCGCAGACCTTGAGGTGGACAGTTACGGGTACTGTCTGCGTTAGGTTCTCTGCTGCAGATCCCTGCTGGTTGCCGTCGGCGCGAGTCTGCTGAGAACCGCACGTTCACAATCGAATCGAAAGGTTGACTGATGCCGTCCAGTCACTCTCGCTCCACGCTGCCCACCCGCAGCCTCCGCACTCATCTCCTGGTCGCCGGTTCGGCGCTTGTCGTCGGGTGCGCATCCATCCTCGGCGCCGGCGCTGCCGCCGCCGGGACCTCCCAAAATGGGTACCCGCTCATCACTCAGGCCCAAACCACCCAATGGGCCGTTAACGGGGTCAATTTCTGGACCGCCCCCGGTAAGCCCACCGAACTGCTCCGCGAGTTCGTCACCTGGTTCGACGCCAACGTCGAGCCCATCACTCTCGGCAACGGTGACGACTGGTCATGGGCCGAACCGGCACTCGTCCCGCCGACAAATACGGCCTACTCCAACCACGGCAGCGGCACCGCCGTGGACCTCAACCTCGAAATCCATGGCGGTCAGGGCTTCTCGGGCACCTTCACCCCCGAGCAAACCGGAAAGATCCGCGCCAAGCTAGCCAGCATGGGTGGCCAGATCGTCTGGGGCGGAGAATGGTCCAACCTCCCGGACGATCCGCACTTCGAGGTCAGATAGCTGCTCCAATCCGGACTCGGCTGTGCGGGCGTCGACTCTCTCGTCAGACAGGGACTCGGCGCCCGCACGAACGTTGAGCGGTTTCCGGTGACAGGCACCGGCGGTCCCTCGTCCTCGACCAGCCCGTCGACTGTGCCGAAGCCTGGTTCATTGAACCTCGCTCTCAATCAATCACGTTGTGTAGCAGCTAAAAAGGCTGCCCAAAGGAGATCAGTATGAACATCACCAACAAGGTGCGCGCCGTCGTAGTCGCCGGGGTCGTCACCGCCGGAATCGCCGCATCCGCGCTCGTCGGCGGTCTCACCGCGGCACCCGCACAGGCGAACACCTACACCTACACAGGTTTCGTGGAATGCGACGCGTGGCGCAACACAGTTATCGCACAGAACCCCAACCTCGGCGCAACAGCCTGCGCCCAGGGCTTCAAAGGCTGGCAGTTCAACACCTACCAGGCTCCGACGAAACAGCCGCAGCTCACCTGGTAACCCGAGCCCTGCTGTGCACTGCGCCCCGCCAGCCGCATCGGAGGCGGGGCGCAGTCGTACGGCGTCACAATTCCGAACCAGTTCGAGCTACGAGGATTTCGTGGACAAGTGGCGATCGCCGTTGGCGTCGAGGTGGTGTTGCTGTTGACGGCCGCTTCCCGCCGCCACCACACCCGTCATCGTTTAGTGCGGTTACGGATCGCCAACACAGCCAGCGCGAGAAGTATCGGTCCGAGGATGCGGACGGCGAGATCGACGACGTGCCCCCAGCTTGTAAGGGTGACTCCCGACAGTCCAGCGGGCCGGAACGGGACGACGGCTTCCTGGGCGGCGAACAACCATGACCGCATCAGCGACAACCCATCCGCGGTCGATGCGGACGAGGTGATGGCCCCGGTGCCGAGGTCCACGGACGTGGGCGTCTTGGTCACCGTCTTGACCGCCCACGCGTCATTGGTGAAACACCACCCTGCGACCGCAATCACTACAACGAGAGTGGCCAGGGCCCGCCACGCGCGTAACCCGTACCCGGCGATCAGCCAGTACAGGGTGAGTAGCGACCTTTCCACCGAAAGCGGTGACGCGGCGAGGCGTCGCATTGTCATCTCGCCGTAGTAGAAATCGGCGGCGCCGGGCTCATCTCTACTGTCCTCAAGCGCTTTGCGGAGGGATCGATAGGTGGCGGACACGCTGCGATACGTCAGTGGTGCGGTAGGCGTGGCAGCGGGTTCAACGGTGGCGTCGGTCGCCCCACTGGCCCCAGCGGTGTCGCTGGCCGCGGGGTGCGGCTGACGAACGGCGAGCTCATCATGCAGGACGCGTCGGCTCGTCCTCCACCACTTCCGTCCGCGAGCGGGCCCCGCCCGCATCATGTCCTTATCTCCGCGGTGGTTGGTGAGAATGTCGTCGCCGACGATGACAAGTTTGTCAAGGCCGTCGGCGCCGGTGAAGGTGCAGGCCCGCAAGTCCATCCCCGACAGTGAGGTGCCGGCAACATGCGTGCGCCGTAGCGAAGTCACCGAGGCCGTCGGCGTGTGGTCAAGGGCAGTGCTGAGGTCAGCCTCGAGAAATAGCGAGGCGTACATGAGACTGCGAGAGAGGCGCTGTGCCGGGTCGAGAACTTGGTGCGTGTCTTCGTCGGGGGGCAGCCCCGATGTCGTGGCCGATGTGTAGTCGGGATCGGGGTAGGGCGGTATGAACACCCACCTGCCGATGCCAGACTTCTGCACTCGCTGTTCTTGAGCTTCCTTCGCGGTGGTCTCGGTGGCAGTTGTTGGTGTCTGGACTGGTGCAGCGTCAATGAGCGAGCCTACGGCGAAGTCGGCATCTTCAAGGTTCACCTGCGCACCAGCGATCACCAGGTGCAGGCGTTCGGTGGCTTGCATGCGCTCCATGCTGACTCTTCCCGCCGCCAGTTCTAACCGTACCGGCTGCTCGAACTCCGCCCGATCGAGCACGATCTCGACGGCCGCCAACCCCGCCGACTCCACCGAAGCGGTCTTCCACACCGTGCGAGACCAGCCGAGCGTGCGCCACCGGGAGTTACGGAACCAGGCGGCTCCGGTGAACGTCGCCCCGTCGAAATAGGTGCCTGCGGTGAACGTCGCTTCGTCGAAATGGGCGTCCCTGGTGAACGTCGCCTCGAGGAACGCGGTGTCCCCGATGAACGTCGCCCTAACAAACCGGGCGTCCCTGGTGAACGTCGCCTCGGCGAACGTGGTGTTCCCTGCGAACGTCGCTCCAATGAATAGTGCTGACCTCGTAAATGTCGCCCTGTCGAAGTGAGCGCCTGAGGTGAACGTCGCCCCGTCGAAATGGGCGACCGCGGCGAAAGTCGCTCTGTGGAATCGAGCGGACCTGGTGAACGTCGCTGTGTCGAACTGAGCGGCCCCGGTGAACGTCACCCTCAGAAACCGGGCGTACCCGGTGAACGTCGCCCTTACAAACCGGGCGTCCCCGGTGAACGTCGCTCTGTCGAACTGGGCGTCTCCGGTGAACGTCGCTCTGTCGAACTGGGCGTCCCCGGTGAACGTCGCCTCGACAAACCGGGCGTCCCTGGTGAATATCGCCTTGTCGAACCGGGCGTCCCCGGCGAACGTTACCCCGTCGAACTGGGCGTCCCCGGTGAACGTCGTCCTGACGAACCGGGTCGCCCTAGCGAACCCGAACCGAGCGTCCCCGGTGAACGTCGCCCCGTCGAACCGGGCGTCCCCTGCGAACGTCGTCCCGTCGAAATGTGCGGCTCCCGTGAGGATGCAGCGGGGGAGGCTGAGGGTGAGCGTGTGGCCGCCGGTCAGGTAAAGGTTGCCGTCAATGCGAGCGCCGGTCAGGTGGACGGGCAGCTGCTGATCGATCAGCAGGTGGCGGAGGAAGTCGGCTCGTACCTGCCGGTCTTCACTCCAGATGGCGGCGACTTCGGCGGACGGCCCCCAAGCTGGTTCAGCTTGCTCGGCTGGTGTGAGGAGATTGCACTGTCCTGCTGCGGTTGCGTCAGCGAGGAGCCGACGTTCGGCGGGGGTGATCGGCTCCACTGCTCGCTCCTTCGAGGCCGACGGCCGGGGCCCGCCGCCCGGGTTGCGGCGGCCGACCGACCGCGCACATCCGCTCGATCGTAGCGACGTCCCCGAGGCCAACAGGACGCGAGCGTCATGGACATGCTGCAAAAGCTCCGGGATGCCTGCCGACGGTTGAGGAGTTGTGTCACCGCCGGCACGTGGGTCGCCGAGCGCATGTTGTGGACAAGGCAAGGACAACCTGTGAGCGACACGCCCAACACGCAGGAGACACGCGCGGATTTGCGATCGTGCACCGCTCCGACCTGCATGTCTTCCATCAATGTTATTCACAACCCCTTGTGGTGACCGGAAATGTCAGCCACTAGGTGTAGTGTCGGAGGTGCTGCAAGACATGACGAAGCCCCGACCTCCGGGGATTGTCCGTCGATCGGGTGCTCGTGTTGTTATCAGTCTGGCAACTGTGGCTACAACACTACACCCACTCGGCAGCCTCGCCACAGAGGGCGAGGGCCGTGTCGCTGGACCTTCGTGGACGCAGCAGTAGGGAGGTGATGGCCAATGGCCACCACCAAGAAGACCCAGGTAAAGCGGGTCGGTCCTGTCCGTGTCCGGGTCACGACGACCACCACTGTGAAGAAGGTGCGTCGCCGTGGCTAAGGGCAAGGGTAAGGGCACGAACAGTCGCAGCGCGATCACGGGACGGTTCGTCTCGAAGGCGCACGCGAAGCGACACCCGCGCACGACCGTGAACGAGAAGCGCAAGTAACTCGTTCGTTCGGTCAGCTCTGGGAAAGGAGTTCCGCATCAGCTCGGCGTCGGTCACCTCGACCGACGCCGGGCTCCATCTTGATCAGTCCGTTCGCCACAGTCGTCGTGCGCTGAATCGGGCGACTTCCTAGGAGGCGGTACAACGATGCCTACACCCGACGAGTTTCCTCGTATGTCCATCCTGGACTTCGACGTCCAGATCAGTCCGCAGTTCTCAGCGGAACGTGAGATCGAGCCACACTTCAACCGCGAGCCCTCCAACACCTGGGCTGCGTTCTTCTGGCGGCGTTGTGAAGCGGCGGAGGATATTGAGTTCCTTGGAGCAAACTTCGCCCGCGCTGTCGAGGGCACCGTGGAGTACGTCGAGGGCCGGCTAAAAGAGCTGTGCGAAGAGGCGAACGACGACATGGTCGCGTACCTGGCCTCCAAACCAGATCAGAAGGCGAGCGACATCGTTGAGCTCGAGCGTCTGCAGGCAGAGGCTCAGGCCGCAGGCCGGTGGCGTCTGCCTCCACGCCCAACGCCGTATACCTACTGACCAGCGAAGACGCAGCTAAGACGTCCGTTTCCGTTAGCGCGGGCATTTCACCTGAACCGCGCGCCCATATATAGGAGTCTCTGTGGTCGCCTCTGTCGAACAGTGGCGGCAATGGGCGGCGGAGGCCATCGTCGCGTTGCTTGAGTCGGATGGTGCGGCAACTCAGCGGGGTATGGAAGCGAAGATCGCCGACGTCAAATATCCAGGTCAGCGCTATCCGATCAACCCTCATCACTTGACTAGCGCCCGTAAGCGATTGCTCGACGCAGACGTCATCGAAGAGACCCGTGAACGGACCAGGGGCGGCGGTGTGGTGCCGGTGTTCACACTGTCATCACCTACGAAGGCGGCCCAACGCGCCGCCGGCCGAAAACGACTACTCCATACCCGGTTTCTGGGATGGAGTAAAGAGAACACCGAGTGGGGTGCCCCGCCGATCCCGGCCGCGCTAGAACGGGTAATTCACGCCTCGCTCCGCGAGGCTGCGCCCTACGGATATCACATGCTGAGGCCCGACGGAGGCGGCGAAGTTCGTAAGATCGCAGGCAAGCCTGTGGCAGGTGGACCACTCGACAACGCAGCGTTCTATACCGGGATCGGCGCGGACGGTCTTCCCGCGCCGGCGATACTCACGACGATCGAAGCGAAGAACCTCAGGCAGTGGATCTACCCGAACTCCGACGAGCCGTACCAGCTTCTCGACAAGAGTGCTCGGCTGCGCCTCTCTCATCCCCAACTGCGGATCATGCCCGTCTTCGTATGCCGCCGGTCGCATCACAACCTCGGAAAGATGTCCGCCCAGCTGGGCTTCCATCTGATCTACACCGGCACCCAGTACGTGCGTCCTGCCGTTGCCGCTACTCCCGACGACGAACGAAAATTCACCGAGGTCAACACCGAGCTTGCGTACAGACTGACCCTCAATGAGGATTCGACACCCCAGATGGTCAGGCAGTTCACAAAGTCGATCCCCGGACGCATCGATGAGGCCGCCGATCGCTGGACCCAATTCTGTTCGCACCCGCAGGTTCCTGATCTGTTGCGATCACTTCGCGACCCCAAACTGGAGTACGAGGACCGGCAAGAGTTTCTGGGGGAGCTCGCGGACGCGACGGAGGAGGTCTTCGCGGAAGACTGCGAGTGGCGACACGAGCATCCTGAGGACGCCGACGGCGAGGACGAGAGCGTGCCCTTTTGAGCCCCCGGCATCTATCAGCCTTGGTCACATCCGGGATGTGACTGCTGACGACGTCCCGGTGAGGGGCATCAGATACTTCTTGACATGAGGTAGATGGTCGGAGCTTCAAATCGACTGGGAGAACTAGCAATTCTGGTTCGAGATGACATAAGAGTCACGCATGGCCTTTCCAGCGTCGGTCCGCCCGCCCCGGCGACAGGATCAGCGTTTGGTGCGGTTGCGGATTGCCAGGACCGCAAGGGCTAGCAGGACTGGTCCGAGGACGCGGACCGCAATGTCGACGACTGCGCCGAACCCGACAAGGGTGACCCCGATGGTTCCGGCCGGCCGAAACAGTGCGATGGTCTCCTGCCCAGCGAACAGCCACGGCCATGCATCACTGGTGGGGGAGAGCACAGGTGACCCCGGTCCGGTAGGTGAGATGCGCACCCAGTCGCTGTTGGTGAAACACCAGCCCGCTACAGCAATTACCACGGCCAGCGACGTCAACGCCCGCCACGCCCGCAAACCGTACCCCGATGTTAACCAATACAGCGTCAGCAGGAAACGGTCGATGAGGCGGGCGGAGCTCCGCCGCATCTCCATCTCCCCGTAGTAAAAATCCGCCGCCCCCGGCTCATCCTTACTGTCCTCGAGTGCCTTGCGAAGACTCCGATAGGTCATCGCCACCGATGCCTCCGTCGGGATCGGCACCTCTGTGGCGCGCGGGTTGGCCTCGTCGGGAATCGCCGGATCGAGCTGGACGCCACGAGCTCGGCGGCGTTCAACCACCTCGTCGTAGATCACCCGACGGGTAGCTCGCAGGCGACGAAGACGGGGGAACCTCCACCCGGGGTCAGCGTCGGTGGACTCCTGCAGCACACAGGTATCGGAGATCAACAGGCCATCAAGCCCATCCGCCCATTGAAAGACGCACTGCGTGAGATCCATCCCGGACAGTCTGACCCCGGCCACGTGTGCCCGCTTCAACGACACCACCGCGGCCAACTCGCGGTCGGCAAACAGATCAGTCAAGTCCGCTGCGAGACGGTACCGCTCCAGCGTGATTTCCAGGAACTCATTGAGAGGCATCACTGAAGATCGCTTCGCCAAACGACCGTTCTCCTCGAACAGTGGCGGTACCGACACGAATCTGTCGACGGTTGTGGGCAGCTCCATTGATTCAATCAACGACCCCGCGGCCAAGTCCGCGTCGGTGAGGTCCAGTCGTCCAGCAGCGAGAATCAGATGGAACCGGTGGTTCGCCTGTAGACGGGACCCGAACACGTGAGCCGCGACCAGCTCGACCCGAGCAGGCACATCGAACACAGCCTCGCTCAAATCGGCACGGCCAGCGACAAGACCAACCGTGACTAAAGATCCCGACCAGACCGTCCGTATCAACTCAAGACGCCGAAAACTACAGCGGGACATATCCGCCCCCTGAACGAACACTGCGTCGGTGAAATGGGCTCCGCCGGTAAAGGTCGCCTCGGTGAACTTGGCGTCGCTCGTGAAGATCGCCTTGATGAACCCGGCGTCGCCGGTGAAAGTCGTGCCTCCGAACCCAGCTCCGCCGGTAAAGGTCGCGCGGTCGAACCTGGCGACGTTGCCGGTGAAGGTTGCGCTTTCGAATGAAGCGGCGCTTGTGAAGGTCGCGCCCGCGAATCCGGCGTGGTTGATGAAGGTCGCGCCGTCGAACCAGGCGTGGCCGGTGAAGGTTGCGCCGCTGAACGAGACGTCGTCGGTGAAGGTCGCGCTGCTGAATCCGGCGTCGCCGGTGAAGGTTGCGTTGTAGAACCCGGCGTTGCCGGTGAAGGTCGCGCTGTTGAATGCAGCGTAGCTGAGGAAGGTCGTGCCTTCGAACCAGACGTCGACTGGAAAGGTCGCGCCGTTGAACCGGGACGGACCGTCAACTATGCACCGAGAGAGGTTGATTGGTGGTAGCGAGGCGCCGCGGAGGTCGAGGTCGCCGGCGATGCGGGCGCCGTACAAATTTACCGGCGTGCCCAACGTGAGCAGAAGGTGCTGGAGGAATTCGGCTCGTACTGTGCGGTCGTCTCCCCATGCTGCACCGTCGTCGGGAGAGGGGAGCTCTCGTCTAGATCGCTCCTTCCGAGTGCGGAGGTCAACAGTGCCGCCGCCGACTGATACCGCATCTATGAGTTGACGTTCGGCATCGGTTGCCGGCGCAGCGGCGGTCACGTGCGATCCCTCCATCGCTCGTTTGCTGATTGTCGGGTCATGCCGACCGCCGCGCCGATGTCTGCCCAAGAGCGACCCAGTCGGCGGGCCCTGGCTACGGCGGCGTCGAGCTGTGCGTTAGCGTTCCTGCGGGCATCTGCGGCGGCCCGGATCTCGTCGTCAACGTCGATCGGTTCGAGATGCTTACGCCGCCACACTTCTCGCGCGGCCTCTGCGACCTCAGGCCGCGCGTTGACGTCGAGGTCGGTGTCGGGGGCGAATACGCGGTGGCCAGTGAGGTCCTCGAGCGACGCTGAGGGCACCCGTGTCCACTGGTCCGGATCGGTCCAGGTCGACACCTCGGAACTGGATAGGCTGGCGCAATCGCAGCTCAACACCCAACCGGCAATCTCCGCCGATGGTCGCAGGGCGATGTCACTGCCCAGCGCGGCCATACGATTCCGCACCGGCAGTGACGCACGCGCAGCTACATCGGCGGCCTGATGCCGGCCGACCTCGACGAGCTCGTAGTCCACGCCGTCGACCATGGTCGACCCGCAGCTCTGAGTCCCGTCCGCGAATATCGCGACCAATGCCGCCTCGTGTACGTGCGTGTCGCTCTCATGCATCCAACCCATGCAGACAGGGTAGATCCACCATGTCAGGATAACCAGACGTAGATTCTGCCAACGACAGGATAACCTGACATAAGGTAAATTATCGGCGAATCATGTTGGGCAAGAACATGATTCGTCACCAGTGACGAAACCGCGCGGCAATGGGGGATTTCCGCAGCCGTTACTCGCCGCCCGAGGAACTGATGGGTCGACGCGCAACCAGCGCCACACTGCACCTGTCTGGGCTGATCAAGTGCCTCGTCGCCCACGAGTAACGGCAACGCCCGACGGTCAGGCCGGCGCAGCCGAAGGGTAATTGGTTCGTGTCGTCGAGTACAGCGCAGCAGCGACCCCAAACCCACCGGACAGCGCAACGCCGAGCGGCAGCGCTAGTCCCGACACCGGGATCAGCGCAACGAGGACCACCAGCGCGGCGATCGTGTTAGTGATGGTGCGCAAGCGGGCCTGCTTGAGGGACACCATAACTGCGAGAGAGGCCGTCCCGAGCCACAGTCGCAATACTTCTCTGATCTCGTTCACACTGATCTCCCGAAAAGCCATGCCGTCGACCTCCGCGACCTCGATTGAGCTGTCACAGACGATCGAACGAGCAAACGACGAGACCACCGACAAGGCGCGCCGGTGGTCCCATAACTGGCAATCCAGGTGGTCCCATCACCTGGCAAAATTAGCTCACAGTGGTCCCATGCTCATGGCAGACGACAAGCCCGGTGGGTGCCGCGACTACCCGCGGCACCCACCGGTCAGGTTCAGTTCGACGAACCTTCCTGGTCCTCGCGCACCAGCTTCACGATCTCCGGTAGCACCTCGAACCCGAGAGCTCGTTGGAATCCCTTCACGCCAGGGTCGTAGAACGTCGACACCGGATAGTCGGTGTCGTGCGGCAGCCCGTGCTCGTCTTCGAGCCAGTCCGCGGCCACCACGAACGGCGCGGTCCAGTTGTTGAGTCGCCGCGAGTCGTCGTAACCACCCAGCCGATACACCGACGCTCTCGACACGAATCCACCGTGCTTGATAGCCAGATCGAACGCCGCGAGCTGCACATCTTTGCCCCGTTCCTCGAGGTGTTCACGCAGCAACGTCACGTGGTCGAGAGTCCACCCGGTCGACACCGCGTCTCGCCACGAGCCGTCATCGACCTCGCGTTCGTCGATCTCCGCTTCCCGCAGCGATGCCACAAACCTCAGAATGTCGGCGACTTGCTCAGGGGTCAGATCGCCCACGTCAAGCGTTAGACTGTCAGACATCGAGATATTTCCTCTCGGTTGAGGCCCCTCCAGGAGCGCACAGCTTCCAGGCACGTTGCTCCAGGAGGGGCTATCTTCGCCACCCGGTTGGGCGACTACCTCAGATTACACGATGTTAACCATTCGTTCCAGCCATCTAATGCGCGGGTAGCTCTCTGTAACGGGAATGTTCCGGGTCGATCGTTGTGCTACAACAGTTTTGGACGGCTCAGATTGCTTCCCGGGGGATGCTTGGTCGACCGGTGGCGTCCCAGGCGAGGGTCCGGTTAGGCGTCGGCGGAGAGGTTGCGGTAGAGCTCGAAGAGCAGTTCCAGCCGTTGCCGCTCGTTGTTGAGTCGTCGGCTTGCACCGAGGGCTGTGTCGACTTCTTTGTCGAGCCGGTGGTGTGCCTTGAGGAGTTCTGGGTCCATGGCGAGGGGGTTGTATGCCTCGGCGAGGCTGCGGTTGGGGTGCAGTGCGCGGGCGGCGAGAACTCCGCGTCCGGCGGCAATGATCTTTGCGCGAGTCGCTGATGTCAGTGCCGGGACGGGAAAGGTGTTCCACGTCAGCGTGTTTGCGAATCGGACTCGTGATTCCAGGCGGCCGCCGATGGCCTTCTGCCAGGCGATGAACATCGCTGACGATACGAGAGCGAATTGTAGGCCGTCGGTGTCTTCGATGGTGAACGTGAGATCGCTGGCGATGGTGGTCGGGCCGATCGCCGCGGCGATGTAGTACGGGCGTGTCTCGCTGCACACTTTCGGCAGGCACAGGTGGGGTACGTCGCGGTGGGAGCGTTGGCCGAACAGGTGGGGGGTCGATGCCATGGCGCGCGTGCTGGCGGCTTTGCTTCGGGATCGCATGAGGGCGACCTTTTCCAGGCGTTCTTTGAGGATGGGGCTGCGTTTGACGTCGGCGGGGTCCATGTCCACGAGCCATAGGCACCAGCGCGGCAGATTGTGGAGCAGCTCCCGCGAACCGATGAACGGTCGCACGTACTGTGCAGCGACTGGATCGGCGATGACGGAGGGGTAGTCGTCATTTTCGACGATGAGGTTTCCCTCGTCGCGGGCCATGTTGCCGAAGACTGCGGGCACGATTTCGGGTGAGAGTGGTCGATTGCGTTTGGTGATCAGCACCGCCGGTGCGTCGACGAGGTAGGCGTTGATGTCGGTGGTGACCTGCACCGGATCTGGGTCGGCTTTCGGTGATGGATAGGTGAACAGTCGCTGTTTGACTGTCAGGTCCTTGGTGAAACCGACGATGACGCAGTGGACTGCGGCTTTGCCGGGCGCTTGGGAGTCCCAGGCGAAGGTGCGGTGGGCGAATGCGATACGCCAACCGTTGGCGGTGATCGGTCCGAACAGCCGTGGCACCTGGTCGCCTTGCACGATTGAGTTGGTGGTGACGAACGCGAACGCTCCGGGTCGCTGCGCGAGGAGGTCGAGTGTCTTGGCGTGCCAGGCTGTCACGTAGTCGAGCCGGCTGATGTCGCGGGTGCCCCACGCGCGACGTAGCTGTTCGGCTTGGTCGTCGGTGCGGGTGGCGTGGCCGAGGAACGGTGGGTTGCCGAAGACGAACGTCTGGCCCGCTACGGCCGGCAGTTGCGCTTTCCAGTCGAGGTCGAGGGCGTCTGCGTGGGTGATATGCGCGGTGATGGTGATGGGTAGGCGTTCGGGGGCTTGCCCGATCGCTTCGGCGAGGTTGCGGTTGGCCTGGTGGTCGACGAGGAACATCGCGGTCTCGGCGATTTTCGCTGGCCACCAATTGATTTCGAATCCATGGAAGCGGTCGATGGTCAGCTTCTGTTCGAGGGTGGCATCGAGCGACATTCCGGTCTCGCCGAGTCGGCGGCGACGTTCGACGATGATGTCGGTTTCGATTTCGCGCAGCTTGGCGTAGGCGACGTTGAGGAAATTGCCGGAGCCGCAGGCGGGATCGACGTAGATGTTCGATGCCAGTTCGTCCTGGAAGGCGGCGAGTTGGGCGGCGCTGGTGGACTTGTTCGCGATCAGGCGGTCAGCGCGGGCCCGGTAGGTATCAAGGAACAGGGGCCCAATGGTTTTGAGGATGTTGTCTTCGGTGGTGTAGTGCTCGCCCGCGGTGCGCCGCGCCTCCCGGGACTTGACCAGCTGGAACATCGCCCCGAAGATCGCCGGGCTGATGCGGGTCCACCGGAAGCGGCAGGCAGCCAGCAGAGCTTCACGCATGTCGTGGGTGAAGAAGTCCGCTGGCATGGTGTCGAGGAACAGTGCACCGTTGACGAAAGGGAAACGGGCGATCAGGTCGGGTAGCGTACGTGGGCGCCGCTCGGCGGGGGTGTTGAGGACCTGGAATAGGGTGACGAGTTGACCGCCGAGGGTGTCGGCGGTGGTGGTCTGATCGACCCACCGGTAGAACAGGTCTGCCTCCCACAGGCCGGCATCGTCGCCATAGAGCAGAAACAGAATTCGGGTCAGGAACATCGAGGCGTGCTGGACCGCGGCGTCCTCCTCGTCGGGATTGTGCGCGGCCCCGTCGGCGACCGGGGCGTCGGCATCGTCACCGACCATGGCGGCATAAAGACCAGCCATGAGTCGCGCGGCGTGGATGGAGGCGTCCTGTTCCTCGGCGCGAGTGACTGTTTCATGACCGGCGAGAAACAGCAGTTCGTCGAGATGCTCCGGGCTCTGCCCAACCGGGAACTCGACCGACCATGACTCGTCACCGAGGCGGTCGATGCGAATCCGGGCAAAGTCAGTGACCAGTACATACTTAGGGAATTCGTGTTGGCCGATCGAACCGCCGGCCAGATAGTCCAATGCCTGGTCGTGTGCCTTCACCAGGTCAGCACCCACCGATTTCGCTTCGCCGATGAACACTCCGGATTGGAAGACGTCGATGTAGCCGCCGCGGCCGGTCGTAGCGCGCACCGCGTCACGCTCGAACAGATCACGTCGAGAGGCGTTGATTCCGAAGCAGCCGAGCAGATCAGACCAGAACGACTGGGCATAGCTCTTCTCAGTGTGAGGTGCTGCTGTGCTTGTCCATTCGGCAACCGTGCCTGACCAGTGAGTCGCGAAATCGCGAAGCCGGCGGAGCACCTCTCCGCGGTCTACACCCGTTGCTGACAACCGCCCAGCTCCTCCCCCGACACCCGTCGGACCGCGTTATATCCGCTCATCATCACATCCGGCAACCCTCACACGTGGTGCGGCGTGGCCGAACCCTTTGCGTGCTGGCTGGTCGCACCGCGGACGGGGCTACCCCTGCGATTGGCGACCGCAACGCAGATGACCTGCGCGGTGTTGACGGAACGTGCCCTGGGGTGCTAGTCGAGTGACGGACTGAGATCGCCGTCTGTGGTGGGGTCGGCCCATCGCAGGGTGGTGGGGTCGACGATGTAGTGTTTGCGGTCCTCGCCGATGATCAGGTGCCGGGTGCCCGATTCCCATGCCCCATCGACATGGTGGGGATGGTAGCGCCCGACGACGAGGCGGCCCGGTTGTTGACGTCGCGACGGCGGGAAGTCGCCAGGTGGGTAGTCGCTGAGGCGGGCTCGAACGCGGTCCCCGCCGCCGGCGCCGTGCGCGACGGGATAGGCAGTGTCATCGTCAGACCATTCATAGCCGCATGCGGCGCACCGGTATTCCAGGGTGGGTCCGGTGATGACACAGCCGGCGAGAGCGACACCTGGCCCCGGAGGGCCACCAGGCATTCCCCAGATCACTTCGAGGGTGCGTTGGGCAGAACACGATGGACACAACGGCCGCCGCGCGCAGATGAGATCAGCGAGGCTGACCGGCAGGGGTTGGTGCAACTGGTCGTGACAATCGGAACACACCGCCACCGGGGAGCCGTCGGCAAACGCGGGGTCCTCGTCGTCGCCGACGTTGCGTTGGTGGGATTGGGCAGGCAGATCTTCGGTGAACTGTCGACCGCAGCCGACACAGTCGGCCGGCCCGAATGGTGCTCCGGGCGGGTCGTCGGCTGGATGCCAGCGACACCAGGAGTCGTCGATTTCGCGCCACGGCGTGGGGTGGGCCTCTTCAGCGTCGATCGCGGCGAGAAACTGCTGGCCCAGGGTGTCGTCGGTGATCGTCACCGGCGCCTTCGGCAGGGTGTCGCCTAACCGTTTCTCGATCGCCCGCAGCGACAACCCCTGGTCGAAGGGGCCCCACTCCGAGGCAGGTTCGGCGTTGAGGCCATCGTCCTCCGAGCCGCGGGACAGGGTGTCGATCTTGACGATCGCTGGGCTGGGGGCGTCGACCACGTACACCATGATGTCGCCGGCAGCATACGTTGACGGTGTCCGCCAGACGAGATCGTCGATGTCGGGGTCGTCGTCATCGCCAGGAAAGAAGCTATTTACGGCTTGCCGCCACGGCTGTAGCAGGCTCAACTGTACTCGTCCGCCGTCGGTGTTGCCGGTGCCGCCGGTCCGGGGAGTTCTTTTGCGGGCTACGATTCGGCCCATTCGGCGAATTCCTTCCACGAGATCGGAATGGGCGCCGAGCGCTTCTGTCCGTGTTTCGGTCGCCACTGCAGATTGCCCTCGGAAACGTAGAGGATGCCAAGGGTTTTGCCGTCGATCGCGACATCGAATTCGAAGTCGATGCCCGCGACGAGCACCCAGTTCCCGCTGAACCGCACGTCATGATCGGCCACGAGGATCGATCCTTCCCCAACAAACCGCACCTGGTGGTGTCGATCCCTTTTCCCGAACGTAGCGAACGGCCATGGCTTCGGCAAGGATGCGTTCAGTGCCGATGCCAGCTCACCGGTCCAGTGATCGTCGGTTGCTTCGGGACCTAGACCCTACGTCGAGGGACGGGACCGTCAGCGGCCGAACAGTGCTCGCTCGATGACATCGGGGGCGGTGTTGAAGTCGTGGGCCCAGTCCGCGGCCAGATCAAGGTAGCGGCCGTACATGTCAGCCGGGCCGTCGATCTCCCACGTGTCTGTGGTCACTCGACGCAGACTGTCGACCACCCTGCTGTCATAGATCAGCGGGCGGCCCATCAACGCATTCGCGTCGTACCCGCCGAAGTAGAGGAATTTGGTGAAGAAACCTGCCGCCAGTCCGGTGATCTTCAACCGGTTGCGTCCGCTGAGGGCTCTGTAAGCACTAACCGGCCCCTCAGACCGCACCACGGCCAGCGCCTTGGCGAGCTTGTCTGCGGCGTTGGGCTGGCTGAGGGGACGCAGCGCCCGCACCATCGTCAGGCCCGGACTTGTACCCCACACCACACACGCCACGTGCAGTTGCGCCGCTGCGATCGGCGACCCGTCCTGCACCGCTCGGGCTGCGACCTCAAAGACATCGCGGCGCGAAACCAGTCGATAGCGCCCACTGCCCGCCGACACACTGTCGAGCTCGTCAGGCCACATCGCAGCATCCGGCAAGCGTGCGCGAACCGCAGCCGGATCGAATCGAATCGATTGGCCCAGTACCCATTCGCGATCGGGAACCGAACCGTCGGGAAACAAGGTAGTCAATCGGATCGACATTCCTTCACGCTACCGGCAGAATACCGGCGACAACGCTACTGTGCGGCGACCCGTGGCGAGTGACGTGACGCGTCTGCTCGGAAAGTAACGCCGAGACGGTGGCGGGGCTGCGTCCTCCCCCGGCCGCGAGCCCCGCCACCGCGGCGTGCCGTTCACGACACGCCCGATGTCCGCGCTAAACAGCCAAACAGGAGCGGACACCCTCACGGTAAGCACCACCGGCCGCCAGGCGGCTCCTTACTCGACGGACACCAGGCAAACCCCCGATACCCCCTCGGGGAGTATCAGACTAACGGTGTAAGTGGCGTTTTCGGTTAGTTGTCTTCGCTGGCCGGCATGCGGTCGGCGAAGGTGATGGCGAATGCGTTGAGTGCTGGTTTCCACCGCATTGTCCATCGTTTCTGTCCGGTGCCGGTCGGATCGAGCGACCGGGTCACCAGGTACAGGCACTTTAGCGCCGACTGCTCGTTCGGGAAATGCCCACGAGCCCGCACTGCGCGCCGGTAGCGGGCGTTGAGTGACTCGATCGCATTCGTCGAGCAGATCACCTTACGGACCTCGATGTCGTAGTCGAGGAACGGTATGAATTCTTGCCATGCGTTGCGCCACAACCGGATAGCTGCCGGGTACCGGTGCCCCCACTCGGCGTCGAACGCATCCAGCGCCTCGGCCGCGGCTGCAGCGGTGGGGGCGGTGTAGATCGGTTTGATCGCCTTGGCGATAGCATCGCGGTGCTGGCGGCCGGCATAGCGGAATGTGCCCCGGATCAGATGGATGACACACGTCTGCACCACCGTGTCGGGAAAGACCGCCCCGACCGATTGCGGCAGGCCTTTTAGCCCGTCGCAGACGAGGAAGAAGATGTCGGCTACACCCCGGTTCTTCAGCTCGGTAAGCACCGCCAGCCAGTACTTTGCCGACTCACCATCGCCTTCACCTGCCCACATCCCGAGCACGTCACGATGCCCGGCCAGATCCACCCCGATCGCGGCGTAGATCGGCCGGGGCCCTACCTGCCCATCGCGGATTTTGACATGGATGGCGTCGATGAACACCGCGGCGTAGACGCGTTCGAGCGGACGGGCATGCCAGGTGGCCATCTCTTCGAGCACCCGGTCGGTGATCCGGCTGATCGTGTCTTTGGAGACCGCAGCACCGTAGATGTCGGCGAAATGGGCGCTGATTTCACCGGTGGTGAGCCCACGGGCATACAGCGACAACACCACCTCATCCACATCAGTCAAGCGGCGTTGGCGCTTCTTCACGATCTGCGGCTCGAAGGTGCCCGCCCGATCCCGCGGGACATCGATCTCGACCTGCCCACACGCATCAGTCAGCACGGTCTTCGACCGAGACCCGTTGCGCGAGTTGCCACTCCCGCGACCACGCTGGTCGTGCTTGTCGTAACCGAGATGCTCAGACATCTCTTCATCGAGCGCCGTCTCGAGCACCGTTTTGGTCATCGCTTTGAGCAACCCATCCGGACCGGTCAGGCGGACCCCGGCCTCCCGGGCCTGGCGGACCAGCTCGCGGGCTACCTCGAGTTCATCGACGCTGCGGTCCGCAGGCACCTCGACGATCCCGTCATCGTGTTCATCAGATGGCTCCACAGCCACCAGAGTGTCGGTCATGATGCGACCTTCCTGCCCCCGACACACCGAGGGCGGTAAGGCCACTTACACCGTTCTCACGACAGTCCCCTCGCCTCGGGATCGGTACTTTGAGATCGGTGGCATCACCCGTCGTCTGAACGAACGATGGGACCCAACTGACTCACAACTCGGAATGATCGGGACTGTCGTCCTGGGTCCGTAACGTGGCTGGGACACTGTCTACAGGCGGTCGAGCACCTCAGCCTTCTTGCGGTTGTACTCGTGGTCCGACAGCAAGCCCTCGTTGTGGAGGTCAGCGAGTTGTCGGAGCGCAGATGAGACGTCGGTCCGAAGACTGGTATCAGTCCGTGGTGATGTCTGCGAGTGCTTTCGGGTAGCGCGTTCTCGAGCGGCGGTGGTCTGAGCGACCAGTTCCTCAACGAGTTGTGCCGGGCGTGGCTCGCTGAACAGCGAGACGTGTGACGTCATGTTGATCGTTATGTCGGAAGTGATGAGTCCCCGACGAAAGCCGACGGATTCAATCGCGTCGAATGGGAAGATCTCCGTTCGCGGTCCGAGGTAGTCGCCGACGTACATCAGGCGCTCTGTAGTGAGGCAGAGCAAGCCCACCTTCAGCTCGTAGCTGCCGTGAAGGAGAATGAGTACTCGTTCGTCTGGATGGAGGAGAGCGTCGAGTCGGTGGGCGGCTTTTCCCAGAATTCGGTCGCTCCCGCTGACGCTCGCGCGAGCAAGGGAGGCTTGAACGTCCGGACGCAGCGTTCGACCCGATTTGGGCGGGTCGGCCGACTGCGGCGGATCTGTTTCTGATACGACCGTTTTCTCGTCTGTAGTCGATGCCGGGACGCCCATTTTGGCCACTATCTCGTCGAGGACGAGGTGATGCTGGCGGCCGTTAGTGTCGATTGTCCAGTCGACGAGTGTGCAATTTAGGTCATCCGCGGGTCGGATTCCTGCTGTCAGTGTCGCGGCCCAGCGGTTCTTGCGGATGGCGCGTGGGGCGGACGCGGTGACGGGGTTGGAGTTACCCTCCAAAGTGAAGCCGGCCGCAGTAAGAGCCGTTACGACAGCGTGAAAAACGACTTCGTAAGGACCTTCGAACTGGTCGGTTCGATTCACTGCGCTGACCATACGTAACTCTAACGGATGAGCTTCCAGACGCCGCAGCTTCAGCTGTCGCGCAGTGCCGGACGGACACCCGCGCGGCCGAAAGATTCCGAACGACCGGCACATAGCGGACCCGGTGTCCGTGGGTAAGCTCAGCGCGGCCGGTCGCCTTACCGGGCGGAACTTAAGGGGTTGCGGGTATGACGTCGGACGGCGAAGTCACGTACGAGACGAAGACGGTCCGTGCAGTCCGGGGCATGGAGTCGATCAAGAAGTGGGAAGCCGATGGTTGGGAATTCGTGTCTCAGTCGCCTGGCAAGGTACAGGCGGAAATCACCTTCCGACGCCCCCAACCCAAGTCGCGCCGGCTCCTGTGGATGATCGGCGGGCCGTGTCGGTGGTCGTGTTGGCGATCATCGTCGCCGTTGGGGTCGTCAGCGAGAAGAACACTGCTCCAGCAGAATCCGCGAATCCCACGGGGGAAAAGCCAGCAACACCAAGCCTGCAACTCTCCCCTGAAGCCACGGATAGGGCACCGTCCCAGTCGTCGAACGCCGATGGCATCGTGCTTACGTCGAAGAACAGCCCCGAGTTTGCGGCCGCCCTCGCATCGTCCGACTACTGCTCACCCGCCATCGCAGCGTTCGCTAAGGCGCACCGTGGTCAAACGATCAGGTTTCGCGGCAACGTCGGCGAGATGGCACCGCACGGGGCCTCGAAGACCCGATACGACATCCTCATCAACGCGGGCGACTACAACCACTTCCCCGGCGGACGACGTGAGCTCCTCCACCAAGCACTCCAGCAATCAGGCACCGCAATCAGCAAGACGATCGACAAAGCTGCCGACGTTGGCCCGCTGCAGGCGCTCGCAGACTTTCGCGAGTTCTGGCGCAGATCCTCACCGACTCTTCGTTCCAGGCAGGCTGCCCGGTGGTGTCAGTGGTCACCTCCGATGCCGACGAAGACTCCCAACAGGAAGCCGCGGCGATCCTGGGCCACTGGCACCAAACACTCTGCACCGCACTCACTTCCGCAGAAATCGGACAACAACGAGCCGAACGCCTCGCCACCCTCACCGTGGCCTCCATCGAAGGCGCCATCGTCCTCGCCCGCGCACAACAGAGCCTGCAACCCCTCGACGACGTCATCGACGAGTGCCAGAGCCTTTTCAAAAGCGCACTGGCAACGTAGCTGCCGGGTATACGTATGATGCCGTGCGATTCTCGGAAGCATGACCGATGACGACTGGGTGGTCCCAGAAGATGACTACGAGCCGTTCGACGAGTGGATGGTGATCGAGTTCAGTTACCAGATCTTTGCAACCCGCGATGAAGCCGAACGCTTCGCTGCCGCACTGCACGACGTGATCGCTCCCATCGTCGGTTCCGTCGGCCGCTGCCAGACGGGCCGCATCGAACTCACGTCGGCAGCCAACGGGCAGCACGACGAACAACACTCGGCCTCACGTCGGCGACGACAACCTGGACAGAGTCTGTACGACGTCGAGTTCGCGGTCCGCGGTCGCGGCGACAGCAACTGGCTCAGCCACTCGATCTTTCACGCCGTCCATGCAGCACGCCTCGATTGGGAACAGATGACAGAGGGGCTGCGGCAGGGCGCCGACCTCGCCGCGGCGCTACAAAAGTACCCTCAGCTCGCAATTGGCGTAGGTGAGGCGAACGATCACTCCCCTTCTGATGACGACCCAACGGTCAATCCACCGCGCTACCTCTGATGGCCGGGCAGCAGCGCGATGGCTCACCTGGACGAACGTCATAAGACAACATCATCGGCGAATCCCTCTGTGCCGCAATATATTTCGTCACCAGTGACGAAAGTGTGCAGGAATCAGGGAGAGTAGATGAGAGATTTTCGCGTCCTAGTGCACCTGTCGGCAGCTGGTCGTTCGCTGTCCTCAGCACCGGTTGATGCACGTACATGTGGAGCTGCTCACGGTATGGTCATCGGCGGGCTGAGGGAGATGAGTTGAGGTCAGAGATTCGCGACAGCACGATCCGCCACCTGTCAGAGCGCGTGCGCAAGCGGAACTATACGAAGTACCTGACGGGTATGCGTGTGGTGAAGCTGCGTGGGTTCACCGACGTCGAGGTCCGATTCGACTTTCCCGTCACCGCGCTTATCGGGCCCAATGGAGCGGGAAAAACCACCATCCTCGGCGCAGCTGGACTCATCTACGACTCCGTTCCACCTCGCAGGTTCTTTGCCAAGAGTGGCACCTACGACGGGTCGATGCGTGGTTGGAAGATCGAGTACGAACTTATCGACAAGACCCGCCCCGGCTCGCCTTCTATTAACCGAACCGCGAGCTACCTGCAGGCCAAGTGGAACCGCGATGCCGTTAACCGTGTAGTCGTGATCTCGGGGATCGGTCGTACACTCCCTGCGAGTGAGCGGAAGGACACGTATCGCTTCATCAAGGGCGACTTCGAGGGCGCACGCGAGGTCACCTTCCCGCAGGATGTGGTCAACGCGGTGGAGAACATTCTCGGCAAGGCGGCCGCGAACTATCTCCAAGTTGACGCGGACGCTGAAGGTAAGAACTCGATCTACGCCGTGCGCGGAGCCACCGACGCCGAAGACAGCTACAGCGAGTTCCATTTCGGTGCAGGAGAGGCGAGCATCATCCGCATCGTTGCCCGCGTCGAGGAGGCCCCCGACGACTCACTGCTCCTGATTGAAGAGATTGAGAATGGTCTCCATCCCGTCGCCACCCGCCGCCTCGTCGAGTACCTGATTGATGTTGCTCGCCGGAAGTCCTGCCAGGTCATCTTCACCACTCACTCGAACGACGCTCTCGCTCCGCTACCGACAGAAGCTGTCTGGTCCGCCTACCGCGGTAGGGTCACTCAGGGCAAGTTAGACGTCGCTGCACTCCGCACACTAACCGGCCAGGTGGAAGCACAGCTGGCCGTTTTTACTGAGGATGCCTTCGCTGCGATGTTCGCGGAGGTGACACTCCGGGCGTATTGCCAGGCGAACAACTATGAACTCGCGGGCATCGAGATCCACAGTCTGGGCGGTGCCGCACCCGCAAGAGATCACACTCGCTTCCACAATGAGAACCCGTTGCGACGCTTCCGAGCGATCGCCCTCCTCGATGGAGACAAGCGGGACGAGGGCGGCTACGCCAGCCGACAGATCACGGACTCGGCAGACCCGGATGATGCTCCGGAGGATGGCCGCGCGGACATCACCTACGGCCCCGGTGATGGGCACCCTGAGGCTGCAGTGTTCGAGGACATCCATGACAACCTCGACGTCGTTGGCAACCTACTCGGCAAGCTGACTATCGCGTTACAGCTCGACACTCCAATGCAATCGAGGGTGCGTGGCTCCATCGATGAGCGGCGGCGCACGAACCGCGACGTCCACATCATCTTCGCCCAGATCGGCGAAGACCTTGACTTCCTCTCCGAGTCGCTGGTCCAGCGCGCGTTCCTCAGCACGTGGGCCAACACGTTTCCCGAGAAGGTCGCCGCAGTCTGGGACCCCTGCCGTGAGCTATTTACACGCAAGGCGGAGTAGTCCGCCGCGGTGAGCGCGTTCTACGCGATCCTCAACGTGCTCATCCTCGGCCTGTTCGGATTCTGGGCCGACCTACGACGCGCCCTGAGCAACCGTCGGCGACCCACCGGCCCACCCGACATCGAGCGCATCCAGTGAACAATCCCAAGTGCGCGCGGCGGCGATTAGAGCAAAGAGTCGATTTGCTAGTGTGCCTGGACGTTCTTCTGAGTTGCCACACCCAACCGAAGATCGTTCCTCACAGGATAGGAGGGGAGGGCGGTGAACTCCCCCGAATGTGCAGCCCCTCCCCTCCGTCCTGGCTACGCGCGCGACAGCGACCAGCGTCGGTGTGGGTCTTCATTGCTGGTCGTGGATGCTAATGCCCGATCTGGTGGAGTATCTGCGAGAGAGGAACTTTCAGGGCTTCGGCGATGCGGGCCAGGGTGATGATGGTTGCCCGCCGCGATCTGTCTTCCACGCCGCGCAGCATGTTGCGCTCGACGCCGGCCTCGAGACCCAGGGCGCGCTGACTGAGGCCCAGTTCCTCGCGGCGGGTCGTGATCGTTTCTCCGAGAGCGCGTAGCAACGCTGGGTTCGTCGATGTCGACGGCCAGGACGGCTCCTCCTGTTGTTCGACCTCGACGACCATGAGTTCGAAGAACGCGCCACACGTTCCGAGCGGGACCGCGCAACGGCCAACTGCGTGCTGCACTACGCCGACCAACACCATCCCCTGCTGATCCTGGTCGAATGCACCACCGAGTTGCAGTCCTGGGGTCCAGCGGTCCCCGGCCGACGCAAGGTCGGCGACGGCTCGACCTATCGGTGGTGGCTGCGCGGTCAGAGCACGTGAACCGAGTCGACGGTGGCGGGGTCGGGTTGGAGGCCGGCGGTCTTCATAGGTGCTAGAGCGCGGTACTACGTCCGAACGGGGTACAGACGCAGCCCGATTGTTCCGGCATCATCTGCACGAGAAACCATTTGGTACGGAGGAGTGTCTCGTGAAACGACTCATTGCAGGTGCAGGGGCGGTTGCCTTCGCTTTCGGACTGACGTTTGCCGGCGGCGGGGCCGCTCACGCCGCTCAGGGTGGCATCACCCCAGACAGCGGCACCGTGGCGCACACGTGGGTCAAGGTGGGCCGTGCCGAGTTGAACCAGAGAGGCGCCCAGGCGGCGTGCTTGTCTACTGGGCTGGGTTACTGGGGCTGCGACGGGCTCGTCGCCGCGCTCAACGCACAAAAGGGTCGTAACCCGAGCGCCAATGGATACTGGGCTGAAAAGTACTACAAGCGGAGCAATTCCAGTACCATCAGTGTTCGCTCCGGTACCTGGTGATCGTCCTCGGCCACAGCTGAAGCGGTGGTCGCCGACCGACACGTCCGTCGGATCAAGTCGCGTGAAAATGGGTTCGGGTCCGTCGTTGCGCCGCGCCGAAGGCGAGCGGGTGGCGGCTGTGCGATGCGAGAGTTGACGTCGTTCCACCACGTCCCGGGGCAGTACAACTAGCCGAGGCCGGTGGGCGCAGGTCTCCATCGGCGTGCTAATTCCTTACGATGGCCCGCAGCCTGTCTCGGTTGGGCGCCGAGGCGGCGGCCTCGTCGAGGAGGATTGCTGGCGGGCTCTTCGGAGATGTCGTCGTGCAAACGGCACTCTTCGGCGCCCCTATCTACGGGTAATCGGGCGGTCGAAACGTCAGTGCGAAGCTAGTCGTACTCCCTGTCGAAGCCGAGGGCGCGAAGGTGCTCGACGTCGGGAATGCGAACTCGCGCAATGAGGAAGCACTCGGCCGCTCCCGCAACAAGCATGACGGCGCCGTAGACCCATGTCGTGGTGTGTCCGTTGTTGAGGGCGGCTGTGGTGGCACCGCATACGACTGTGGCCGCGGCGAAGGTCATCGCGACCCGTTGGATTTGCCGCGCACGGGCGACAGCGGTCGCGGCGCTCTCGTGTCGAGGTTGAAAGTGATTCAGCCGATAGTGAAGTACCTCGGCGGTGACGATCGTGGCGAGCCCGGCAAAGAGGAGGATGGTCGCTGTCAACTCCATGGGTGCTATGCCCTTCTGTTGGCGATTAGCGCGAGGTCTACGGTGAATTCTTGGGTCTGACTGAACTCGCCGCGTGCCGAGCGTCAAGAACTCTCAATGTCGTTACGTTGCGGGTCCCAGCCGACAGCGACGGGTAACGGGTTGAGAAAGTTACTCATCACTGCGCACCGTTCATGGTCACGAACCGAGGAGGTTTCGGTGGTGCTGACGGTGCAGAGCTGCGCGAATTGTGCGGCCTGGTCCGAGTTCTTTGGCGATCGACATTTCGCCGACCATCAGTAGTGTCAGCCAACCGAGAATGGCTATTGTCCAACCTGCCCCGACGAGGACGCCTGGCGGCCACGAACTGGCGATGATCCGCCAGACCGCGCAGAAGGCGGCGACGAGCACGCCGACAGGCAGAAGGGCCACGCCGACGAATCCGATGACCCACTTGAACCGGGCGGGCGGCGGAGTAGGTCCGAGTTCAGGGTGCGGCTGCCAGCGCACCGCCCGAACGGGCTGTGTCGCTGCGTCGATGACCGCTGCCGCGCCGAATCTCGACCAGTAGACGAGACCGCCCAGGAGCAGCATCTGCCAGACGAATCCGGCCGTTACCGCTTGATTCAACGCGGCCGCCTGACACGCAAGACGCGTGCGACGTACATCGCCGGGTTCCCGAACCGCAACGGCGGGCCGGCGAGCTCGTAGCCGTGGGCATTGATCGCGGCGAGTGCGGCCTTTTTCCGTCCGCGTCCCTTCCCCGGAACATCAAACTGATCGAGCACGCGCCTGTCCTGGTCGTTGTGTCCGTTCGCGGTGACGGTGACGGGCCCACCGGCTACATGGAACATTGCCATCGGATAGCCAGCCTCCATGGCATTGGCGCCCGACTCGCCGCTAGGGGTGAAGAGGTTGACGACGGTGTTGGTCAATCCGGTGAACATCAGGTTCCTCCTACGTCGCTTGTTGCCTGCTGTGCGGCGTTGTTCCAGGTCGTCGACTCGCAGTTACCTTTTCATGAAGGTCCGACAGTCTCGCTGAATCAGTCGGGCAGTAGGCGCGAGGCGGCAATGCCGAAGTGGTCGGCTATCCGGTAGAGCGTTCCGATGGTGATGTTCTCGCGCCCGGCCTCGATCGCCGACAGGTGGGTTCGGTGCACGCCAACAGCTTTGGCTACTTCGGCCTGCGTCTGACCGCAGCTGGTCCGCGCGTCGCGCACACGCTTGCCCAGCTCCTGAAGTCTCTCCACATGTTGACTATATCCCACACGTATGTAGACTAAAACCATCACCGCTGATGTTGGTGGTGAACCTTCGCTGCCGACTCGGGCAGAAACAAGAGTGGTCCGCGGGTGCTGGAACACCCACGGACCCGACGCACACCACGGAAAGGGCCGTGACATGCATCAATGCGCCACTCTAGTCGAACAGGCCTCGGGCTATCTTGCCGCCGACCACACCATCCGCCGCATCACCCCGACCGCCCGGGCGAGCGCCGCAGCGGCGATCCTTGCGCACTACCCGCCGACGTCGGCGTTCGATGACGGATTCCGGCAGCGGCTTGTCGAGTTCACTACTACCCCCATGGCATCTGCCGATTACCGAAAGGGACGGTAGGCCAATGCAGTTCACAACGTTGGAAGTCCTGGCCGACGTCGCCCCCCTCAAGCTGGAAGCTCCTGAGCGCTTCATGCAGCTGGCGTCCAACCTCGGATGGGGGGCCTCGATCGTCGGGGTGGTCATCCTGCTGGGGGCGGGCCTGCGAGCCGCCATCGCGAAGAAATCGGGCGAAGTCACCGACACCGTCGCTCCACTTGCGATCGGCGGTGTCATCCTCTCCTCCGTCGGACTCGTTCTGACTCTGGTCGGCCCCGATCCGGATCAGGACAGGCAACCGACCTCCACCGATGCGCCCCCCGCGCCGACGCCGCCGGCCCCGGTCGAGCAGGCACCGTCGGCACCCGAGGCGTCCACCGATTACACGACGCTGTGGATCATCGGCGGAGCCGTCGCGGCCAGCCTCATCGTCGTCGCTGTCGCGGTTCTCGCCTACCACAAAGTGAGCCAAGCACGTTCCCGCCGAGACATTCTCGTCAAGAGCACGCGCGCTCAATGGGCCAAAGCGGCCGACATCCTCGGCTCCATCGACGCTGACTACGCCGCCTATCACGCCGACCTCGCAGACCGGTTGTTCACCCGCCCACTCCTCGACGACACCAACGACCCGCGCACCGCGGCGTTTCTCGACGCCTACACCGCCGCCCACGCCGCGGCCTACGACTCCCGGCCACTGGACAAAGACCTGGCTGAGCGTGCCGTCGCCACTGCCCTGGCGGCCCGCGACGCATGGAGCAGTGCCTCACGCCACGCCCGCGAGACCGGGCTGAATATCCGACCGGCCAAGCGTGAAAAGCTCACCCGCGCCCGCAAACTGCTCGACCAGGCCCTGGACCCCACCATCACCGACGGCTACCGCGACACCCTGCTCGACCGCATCACCACCATGCTCGCTGACGCCGGCGCGCACCGCATCCCGCCCGTCCGGACACTGGTCACCGAAGCCGTTCAGCGCCAACTCGACACCCCGGCCTGTCGGCCTCAGCTGCAACAATGACGCACTGAACGCACACCGACCCACGAAGGAGGCCCGCTGTGTGGTCCTACCTGTACGTCGCCGTCGTCCTGCACCTGGGCGGGCTCCTCGTCCTCTCGAGGATTGGCTCAGCGCATCCCCACCACTCCCGAGGGCTGCGTGTGCTTGCTGCCACGGCTCTGGCGGCCTCGTCCGTCACGCTCGTGACCGGCGCAGTCCTCACCATCGCCTCCGGCCAATACCAGGCCGTCGACGCAACTTCGATCACCCTCATGGCGATCGTGTCCACTATCGTCAACGTCTTGATCCTTGGCCTGTTCGGGTTCTGGGCCGACCTACGCCGCGCGCTGGACGACCGCCGGCGGTCGTCCGGCCCTCCCGACATCGAATCCATTCCCTGACGAAGGGTCCGCATCTAGTGAACGGCAGGCCAAATCGCGTCGACACCGACCGCGCCGACCTCGTCGCGCACGTGGCCGAACGCATCCGTACCCACCCCGACCCCCTGCTGAGGGCACGCGCAGTCCAGATCATCTGCGTCAAGGAAGGCATGCAGGCGATCGACCGGTGGATGGACCCCAGAGGCGCTGTGATCGCTGACAACGAGCTACGCAGGCGGGTGGACGAGCTGGCCGCGTCGCGGAGCTGGCTGACCTCGAACAGGAGTTCCGCCTCAGCGGACAGCACCCCGCTCGACGTGGCGGCGATCTCGCCTTTTATGGCTTCTTCGGACTGTCGGGTCCGGCGGCATACCTCCTCAGCGCCTTCGCCTTCGAGCTGCCGCCGTCCCTGCACGGGTTCAGCGTCGTAGCAATGGTCATGGCCGCTCTCACCCCCATCGCCGCCTTCTGGTGCTACTACCCCCTTCACCACTCCGGTCAGGATGCTCGCGGCTGGCAGGGAATAGTCGAACAGGCCGTCCACGCCGTCTTCGCCGGTCGCGACGACCACACTCCCGACCAGCCGTCCGTTGCCGGGGACGACGACCTCGCCCGGCGACGAGCCGCCGCCGCCCGCGCTCTCGAGGACCTGCTCGCCGCGTGGGGCCACTACAAACTCGACACCGAAGCCTGGTACCTCACCAAACCCCTGCTCCACGACACCACCGGCACCGTCGCCACCACGGTCGCCTACACCGCGATGGCCGACCTCACCGAGGCGGTCGAAGCCCTGCACGGAGACTCCCCGGCCAGCGACATCGACCACGCCCTTGACCTCGCCGACCGCGCCTGGGCAGCCTGGCACGACGCCATCGACCACGCCGCCGCCGTCGGTCTCGACGACCGCAGCCCCACCGAACGCGCGGCGCTGCAACGCCTCAACAAACTCGTCACCCGACTCACCCACAGCAGCGCCGACGACCCCGACCTCGCCGCGGTCAAACGCGACATCACCCTCTGCCTGGACCGCATCCACACCATCTCGGTGTCCTGGGCCGACATCGCCGCACTCCCCGCCCTCGACCAACGACTCATCCCCCAACTACCCAGCGGCATCACGCCATCCAGCCCCGACCATCACTTCGACGAGAAAGTCACCCAGTGACCCATACTGGCGACCGCGACCCCGCCCAGCAACACCCAGTCCACGGGCTCGAACATGGGACCACCACTCCCACCGGCCAGCAGACGGTAGTGGACCTCGACGGCATCGTGGCCATCGCAACGATCACTGCCAGTGTGATCGGCCGTCCACTCACACCTGGCGAGTCATCCCGACTGAAAACCGCATGGACGCAGGCTCACCCACGCACCCTGCCCGCGATTGCTGACCAAGCACAGGCATTGACCGCCCCATAGCGGAAAGTCAGTGCCCGATCTGGTGCAGTAGCTGCGAGACCGGCACTTTCAGCGCTTCGGCGATACGTGCCAGAGTGATGATCGTCGCGCGGCGCGACCCGTCTTCCACCCCGCGCAGCATGTTCCGCTCGACACCGGCTTCCAGGCCCAGGGCGCGCTGACTGAGTCCGAGTTCCTCACGCCGGGCCGTGATCGCCTCTCCGAGTGCGCGCAGCAACGCGGGTTCGTCGATGTCGACGGCCATGAGGGGTCCTCTCCTGTCGTCCGCCCGCTCGATGGGCACGCCTGGTGCTGCTGAGCCTACCGGCGGCCTCGCCGGTATCCCGTCCCCTGGAGCGGGCGGCGCCGCTGGACTCACCGTCACTGAGGACCGCCCAGGATGGTCAGGGTCAGGTCGTCTTCGTCGACGAGCTCGTGGGACTCCTCAACTGCAAGCCAGTGATCACAGACGAACTGGTCACGGTCGGCATCGTCCATCGTGTCCCACTCCTGTGGGAGCGGCCCGACGTAGCGCTGCACCCTGCGCACCAGATACGACCGTTCGACAACTTCGGTGCGCGCCAGCTCGGGCATGGCCTGCTCCACGAGCGCGACCAGTGCAGCAGCCGCCTCGTGTTCAGCATCGCCGCCCGATGCGCTGTCGGCGGCTCGACGCCACCGCTCGATACAGGCCGCGATAGCGCGTGAGTACGCACTCATCGCCGTTGCCGCAGAGGTGCTTTCGGTGGTGACGACCATGACTCTCTCCTTCTATCGACCCTGACTACTGGTTGCCTATAGACTACCGCTAATGGTAGTCTATAGGCAACCACTTAGGGAGTGTTGAGGAAAGGGCCAGGACCATGGGTCACATCATCTCGAAGACAGCCGAACATCGACCGGCGCTGCGTCGCAGACGGTTTCGCCACGACAACCCGACTGCGCTGGACTTGTTCTCGGGATTCGGCGGATTCACCCAGGGCATCGAGGCCGCAGGCTTCGACACGATCGTCGGGGCCAACCACAACCGCTACAAGGTCGAGGTGCACGAGGCCAACCACCCGCACGTCGAGCACTGGATCGCTGATCTGATCAACACCGACTCCGACACCTACCACTCGGTGCGCGAACTCCCGGCGGCCGATCTGCTGGTCGCCGGGGTGACCTGCACCAACCATTCCCAGGCCAACACCCAACGCGCCTACGCGCAGGGCCTGACGTTGTTCGACCTCGACGACCCCGAGTTCGAGGAACGCGCCACACGTTCCGAGCGGGACCGCGCAACGGCCAACTGCGTGCTGCACTACGCCGACCAGCACCACCCCCTGCTCATCCTGGTCGAATGCACCACCGAGTTGCAGTCCTGGGGTCCAGCGGTCCCCGGCCGACGCAAGGTCGGCGACGGCTCGACGTATCGGTGGTGGCTGCGCGAGATCACCAAGCTCGGCTACGAGCACAAGGTGCTCTACCTCAACTCGATGTTCTTCGGCGTCCCCCAGAGCCGGGACCGGCTCTACATCGTGTTCTGGGACCGCACACTGCCCGCCCCCGACCTCGACCACCGCCCGCAGGCGTGGTGCGGCCCCTGCGATGAGGCCGTCGAGGCGATGTGGGCGTGGAAGACCGGCGTGCCCGCCAGCGGATCGGTGCGCTACGGCAAGCAGTACAACTACCGGTGCCCGCGCTGCTTCGGCGAGGTCTCCCCCACCACCACGCCATCGCTGACCGCCCTGGACCTGACCCACCTGGGAACTCGTATCGGCGATCGGGCCAAACCGCTGGCCCCGGCGACCATGGCCCGCGCCGAACGCTGCCGCCAGAAGTTCGCCGAGTTCCCCGCCGTGCTGATGCCGGCCAAGGCCCAACGCGGAGTGGAACGCCACCCGCTGCAACCGATGTCGACGCAAACCTCGCAACAAGAGACCGCGCTGCTCAGTACCGGCGCGATCATGGTCGCCGCCGGAAACACCTTCGAGCGTCCCGGGTCCTCGTGCCGGGCCAGGACCCTCGGTCAGCCGCTGTGGACCCAGCCCGCCACCAACACCACCGGCCTGATCACTCCCCCGATCGCGATGGCCATCAACAACTTCCAAGGCGCACCACGCGGCATCAACGAGGCCCTGCCCACCCAGGGCGGATCGGAAACCCTGAGCATCCTGTCCTCAGGTGTGGTGCCCTTCCGCAAACACACCACCCCGGCCAGCCACGCCCAGGCCATGCCGACCGTCACCGCCGAGCAGACCCCCGGCCTGCTCACCGCCGCCGGTGACCCCGCCCTACTCGCAGGCTGGTTCAAACAGAACGGCAGCACCGGAACCGAGACCGCCCCGCACCCGCTCACCGATCCCCTGGGCACCATGACCAGCCGCGACACCACCGCCCTACTCGCCGCCCACTGGCGCGACGCCCTCGCCGAGATCTCCCTCGAAGAGTGCTTCTTCCGCATGATGACCCCCCACGAGGTCGGCCGCGGATGCGGATTCGACCCCGACTTCGGCGACCACAAAGGCACCTTCACCGTCTGGGGAAAAGGCCGTGACCAGATCGACGGCTACGGCAACGCCGTCACCCCACCAGTCCCCCTGTGGATCGGCACCCGACTCCGCGAGGTCCTGCACCCCCGAGGCGCGTAACCATCACCGGCCCCGGCGACACCAGCCACGCCGGGCCGGACAGACCCACACCCCAGCAGAAGAGGAGCGGTTCTCGTGCCGGTCACCCACCACACCGATTGCTATTATTGCTGCATGATCGACGCTGGCCGGTGGGGCGCGATCCGCGACCTGGCGGATCGCCAGTTCGGCCTGTTCACCACCGCCCAAGCCCGCCACCTCGGCGTCGCCCCCTACGTACTCGCCCGGCTCGCCGAGCGCGAGGAAATCGTCCGGGTGCATCACGGCGTCTACGAACTCCCCGAATCCTCGGCCTGGACCACGGTCGGCGACTGGGCGGCACAGTGGCTGGCGCTGCACCCCGCCGCCGACGTCGAGGACCGCCGCGCCCACCCCGACAGCGTGGTGAGCCATGCCGCTGCCGCCCAAGTGCTTCGGCTGGGCACGGTCACCGCATCCGGGCTCGAGCTGAGCAGCCCGCACCGGATCAACGTTCGCGATCCCTCGGTGCGCACCTGGCGCCGGCCGATCGGTGACCGCGGCCGCGACTGGGACCTCGTCGACGGACTGCCGGTGACCACACCCGCCCGTACCGTGGCCGACCTGCTGGTCACCCACGGCGACGGCGGGCACATCGGGACCGCGCTGCACACCTGCCTGAGCGAGTCGCTGGTCGACGCCGACGAACTGATCGCAGTGTGTGACCGGGCCGCGCCGCGCTGGAACTACGCCTCGGGCGCCGAGCTGTTCGCCTCGCTGCTCGATCAGGCCCAGATGCCGGCCGAACCGGTGCTGGTCGGCTGATGCCGTATGCGTCCGAAGAGGCCTTCCGCGCCGGACTGAGAGCCCGCCTGTCCGCTGAGGCTCGCACGAACAGGTTCAGCCGCGACGAGCTCGCCCAAACCGTCACCCTCCAGTTGTTCCTTGCCCGGCTGTTCCGCTCCCCCGACGCCGACCAGTGGATTCTCACCGGCGGCACCGCCCTGCACTTCCGGGCACCGACCCAAGCCCGCCCGACCGCCGACGCCGACCTGGCCACCCGCCTCGACGCCGAACACATGCAGCGATCGCTGCGCCAGGCCGCCCAACCCGGCCCCGGCGATTTCGGCGAGTTCGACGTCAGGATCACCGCGACCCGTAGCCCAGGCTTGTTCGCCGGACGTATCCACTACAACATTGCCGGGCAACGGTTCTCCAACGCCAAACTCGACATCGCCACCCACCGGGAGATGCTGCTACCGCCCGAGATGTTGAGCCCTCACCCCGTGCTCGCGCTCGACGAACTCGACCCCATGCCCGTGATCCGGATGCAAGCCGCCGCCGAAGCGGTCGCCGACAAGGTCGCCGCCCTCTACGAGCTGCACGGCCCCCACGGCGACACCCCCTCCACGCGCGCCCACGATCTGGTCGACCTCGTCATCCTCGCCCGCACCCAGTCATTCGACGCTGAGCTCCACACCGCGATCCGCCACCAAGAACACCGCCGCGGTCTGACGATCCCGGTGCCGTTGGTCCTGCCCAACCCGACCTGGGAACGTGACTACCCCCAGCACGCCGTCCACAGCGGTTTGCCGGCGCACCTGCACCAGGCCGACGCCGCGCTCGCGGCCGCCAACAGCCTCATCGAACCGATCCTGACGGACGCGACTGGGAACGGTCAGTGGAACCCCGACGACGGTGCGTGGACCTCGCAGAGAACGCGCTCGATCGGAGAACTGCTCGGCGACACTCGCGCCCCACGCTCGGCGCCGAGCACACCCGCACCCGAGACATCCAGTGGGACGCCGGCACCGAGGGTGGAACGCTCCCGCGACTACGGGCCCGAGCTGTAGCCGTGAACGTCGAACGAGGGTGTCCAGTCGCATAACGCCGCTCGACGACGTGCGTATCAAACCTAGTGACGGATCGCAGGGCTTCGGGAAGTCCAGTGTGGTGGCCTTACCACCAGGACTTTCGTTTCCATCCGGGCCGCTCTTTGTTCAGCGCGTCGTGTTGCATGCGGAGTACCTGATCCTGGCGGCGTTGCCGGCGTTTCTGCTCGAACTGTTGCTGTTGTCGGGCGAGATCAGCTTTCTTCTTCTGCTTCTTGGACTTTCGGCTGTCCAGCCAGTCTTGGGCGACCTGCTGGCGTGCTTCGCGGCGTTGCTGCTGGGCCGCGCGCTGTTCATCGCGTGCTCGCAGGAGGGCCTGGTGTTGTTCGAGCCTGTGGGCTTGCGGTGTCCCCGGCTTCTGCTCGAGGACGCGCGTCATAGTGATCGTTTGCCACTGCCGGTACTGCTGGACGTGAACGGCGTTGCCGTTTCGTGGGATTCCCTCCGCCAGCCACGTGATCACGTCGTCGAGACCGTCTGCGGCGAGGCGCATAGGTGGGTGGTGACCAGCCAGCGTGTTGTCGACCGTGAGGCGCCCGGGTCGGCTGGAATGAACGAGGATTGCTGCGTTGACTTTCGCCGGCGCCACGATGGTCGCGAATTTGGCAACGGCATCGCCAAAACTGCTGCGGATCAGGCGCGGGTTGTTGGCAGGACCAGCGAGGATGGCGTCGCCGTACCAGCGGTAGTCATCGGGCATCCACAGTTTCGAGTCGATCAGAAACACCCGATCACCACAGACGAGGGCATGGTCGATATCGGCGTGCTCGGTGCCTGGATATCGGAGACCGTGAACGATCTGGACCCCATCTGTTGCATGGAAACGTGCCAACTCCGCGATGAACAGATCGTGCGACTTCTGCTCGCCGACCAAGCCTTTGAGTAACGCTTCCTCGTCCATCGAGGACCGCAGCGCTGAATTCGACACAAGCCCCTCGCCAGGGTTTCCGTAGACCCGTTGCGCAAGAATCTGCACGTCGATAGGCGCCTGACCAGGCTGTCCAGAAGGAGTCGACACGTTCGTACCGTAGCGGACGCGGTCCTCTGCATGCAGCGACCTGGTGGTGAGAAGTCAGGTGGACGGCTCCCGGTAGATCGGGCAGCCGCACGAGGTGTTGCAGGCGAAGCTCCAGGTGGGGTGGGCGGCGTGGGTGTGTACTCCCCAGGGGTGCCCGCATTCGCAGTCGGGGAAGAACTGGCGGTCCCAGCGGTCGCAGAGGTCCTCGACGGTCAGTGTTCCCGATGGGTAGCCCACGGCGCCTCGGAAGCCGACGCACTGGTATTTCGACCAGGTGGGGTCGACCTCGACCGGGCATCCGAGGTAGCCCAGGTCGTGGTTGATGACCAGCCCGTAGTCGAAGGTGTTCTGCCCGCAGCGGCCACACCAGTCCTCACCGGTCGGTACGGGTTGGCCGTCGGGGCGCCCGGCGCGACGCTGCTCCCACAGCTGGCGCAGGGTCGCGATTTCGGCCTCGAGTCGGCGTTGCTCTTCGATGCGCTCAGCGGTGCCGTCGAGCAGATCGAGCAGGTCGATGTCGTCGTGATCGGATGATGATGTGCGGCGCGTCATGGGGTGTCCTCTCAGATGGCGTCGTGGGGCGTCAGTTGGCGGCGTAGATCGGGGTGCGGGTCAGGAACAGGCATTCGCGGTTCTCGTCATCGGCCAGGACGATCCCGATACCGGTGGTGAGGATTTCGGCGAGACCGAGCGCCCACCTCGACCACGTCAGATCGACCATGGCGTGCACGTGCTCGATGGGTACGAGCTCAGAATGTCCGCTCTGGAGCACGTTGGTAGCGCGGATGATCTCGCGTGCGCTCGGGCTGGCCGCGATGTTGCTGTAGCTCCACGACATGCGAGGCTCCCTTTGTGTCGAATGTTGCTGTGGTGGTGCATCTTCTGACGTCTTACCCACCGAAGGGATGCACCTTATAGGGTTCACAATATGCACCCTATGGGGTACAGTCAAGTCATGACCACAACCACTTTCCCGACGAAGCCGACCGCGCCGTCCTCGCACGGCCTACAGCTCGACATGTTCGCCGAGGCGGCACGCGATGAGCGTGCGCACGCCGAACGCACAACCGGTGTCCCTCGCTTGTATACGTTGCGGTGCACCACGATTGCCGACTACGAGCACGCGATGGCGCAGTGGAGGAAGGCGTGGCCTGATCTCGCCTGCTTGCGCGACTCGCACGGCTGGCACGTCGCGATCGGTGAGTACGCGAGCAGCCGCGAACCGACCGACACGTGCATCCCGATCACCCTGCAAACCGACCTCCGATGCAACCGGACCTCGCACCGCGGCTGCCTGTGCGTAGGTGATCTGGTCTCGCGCAGCTTCTGCCGAGGATGCGGCTGGCACTCCGAGGTCGTCGACGACGACACCGACGCGGCGCTGTTGGGCCTGGATCACTGTTTCCCGGGATGGCGCGACGACCCGATCGTGCCCTCGGCGCCCTACGACGACGGCCCCAAGCGCCGCACCCGCCGCAACTGGGAAACCGCCGTCACCGAACTGCACGGCACCGACCGTCCCCAGGGCTATCCGATGATCACCCGCCGGGGACCGCACGGGTGGCGGGCGGTGCCGGGCCGGTCGTTGTGGGGAGGCTACGACGTCGCCGCCGAAACACTCGGCCGATGACCGACACCACCGATGGTGCCGTGCCCGGCCTGCCTGCCGGGCACGGCTCGCGTTCGCCCTCCCCCGGCTCTGGCAAGCTCGACACCACACGTTCACCGTCCGCCCCCGAGAGGCCCGAATCCATGTCGAGCGATCCGTCCGCCGTCAGCGTTGACGAGACCGCCGTTATGGCCGCCGTCGGTGCGGCGATCGTCGCCCGCCGCACCGAACTCAAGATCAGCCAGCAAGCCCTGGCCCGCACCGTCGGCACCAGCCGGACCTTCCTGCGCGGCATCGAGGCGGGCGAGCGTGCGCCGACCGTGGTCACACTCACCCGGATAGCTCGCGCCCTGCACACCACACCGAGCGCGCTCATCACCACCATCCGCTGACGCCGGCCCCGCCACTCTCAACGCCGCCAGTAGCCGTCCCGAGGGCCAGGGCCCTCTTGCCTACCGGCGCAGTCACGCAACCCCCTGCAATTCCGAAGGTATTCGGTGCGTGTTTCTCTGGAGATTTCCAAACGTATAAAAGAATCCTGGAATAGGTGAGGTGGAGGGCATTCAAAGGACCCTAACAGCATGTCTCGGTGCATTTCTTCGACCACTGAAAGACGTTGCAGCCCTTGCATATACAGCCCTTTAGATATAGAGTAGAAGAAAGCAAACAGCCACCAAAGAAGGGTTTCAGAAATGACCATCACCGTGTACACAAAGCCCGCTTGCGTTCAATGCCACGCCACCTACAAAGCCTTGGACAAGCAGGGCCTGGCCTATCAGGTGGTCGATATCAGCGCCGACGACGACGCCCGCGACTACGTGATGAGCCTGGGCTACCAGCAGGCCCCCGTCGTGGTCGTCGACGACGGCCAGCAGTCATGGAGCGGATTCCGCCCCGACCGAGTGAAGGCACTGGCCACCGCCGCCTGACCCGACCAGTCCCCGCAACGTGGGTGTCGCACTTGCCGTCGACGACACCCACCCCGAACTACACCGACCAAGGAGAACCAGGATGAGCCGTCCATCCACCACCAGCGCCACCAACGACCACACCCAGTGGACTTTCGGTGGCCTCACGATCGCCGCCGACAACGCCTCACTGTGGGCAACACAAGCCGCAGCGGATCCCGCCGACACCGCCGCACCCCAGGTGCAGGCCACGCTCGCCGACGTCGAGGGAGACCTTGTCGTCAGGATCGCCGTTCCCAACGGCCTGGCCTACGTGGCCAACTTCGACGACAACATCATCCAGATCACCCTGGCCAACATCCATTCCGACTGCTGCCAGAGGTGCGGGGAACACTTCAGCGATCCGCACGCACCCGAGTGCGAGATCGGAGCCGCCGAAGAGATCGCGCTCGCCGCCCAGGACGACACAGCGATGCTCGCCGCCCTCGAAGCCCGCGCGGAACGGCGTCTCCGATGAGCGACACCCTCGACGCCGCTCTCGCCGACATCACGGCCACCACCGGGCTGGTGTTCACCCGCACCACCTTCGGTGCGCAGCGCAGCGGGCACCTCGCCTACACCCGCACGCGCGACGCCGTGGTGATGATCGACAACGATTGGCAGGCACTCACCGACAACGGCGCCGGTGTCTTCGCGCCGAGCAACCCGCGATGGACGCCCGTTCACCCGATCGTCATCGCCGTCTACGAAGGCGGTGACCTCACCCGCCTCCCGCTCGCAGAGGTGTCCACTCGCCGCGCCGACATTGCTGTGCTTCCCCACCTGCTCGATCAGGCCCTCGAACTGGCCGACCGCGCCCGCCGTGAGTGCGGCCACTTCCTCGGCTATGACTACGACGGCCGCGGCGACACCACACGACGCCACCAGGTGATCTGAACCATGCCCGCCGCGACCCCACCCGACCCGTCGGTGAGCGCCGCCGCTCACGACGACGCGGCGCTCGCTGATGGCCACGGGTGGGCCAGCGACACCGGCCACGCCGAGGTCCTGTTGCTCTCGGCGCTGCTGTGGGCCACACCCGCCCACCACGACGACCTCGCTGACATCGTCGGCCTGGTCCGCGCCGAAGACTTCTACGTGCCCGCCCACGGCGAACTGTTCACGATCATCGCCGACCTCATCGCCGACGGGACCCGCCGCGCACACGACGCCACCACCGTCGCCCACGAACTACGTCGCCAAGGACGCGCGGCCACCCTCGGCGCCGAGCGCCTCACCCGGGCGCTCGTCGCGGCGACCTCCGCCGGCGCCGACGGCATCCAGGCACGCCACTACGCGGCGATGGTCGTCGCCGACGCCTACCGCCGCCGCTACCGCGCCGCCGGAGACGGCATCACCCACGCCGCCGACCACCTCCCCGAAGCCGAACTGTGGGACTACATGTGCGCCCACGGCATCGCACTACGCGAACACCGCACCCGACTGTCCAACCTGCGCCCGAACTAAGACATCGAAAGGAACACCGCCATGCCCACCACCGACATCCGATACCCGGCCGCCGACCTCGCCAAGCTCCACGCCGACGCCTACACCCTGCGCCACGTCGACAACCTCACCTGGGACCAAGTCGCTACCGCCCTCGATGAACCCGTCGCCGTGGTCAAGGACTGGGCCCAGACCTACATCGACCGCACCGACGCCGCCGCCGCCGAACAGCAGATGTCGCTGTTCGACTGACCCCTGCCCGCACCCGCCTCGTTCGGAGCCCTTGTCCATGCGCACCCTCACCCGTCTCGCCTCCCGCACCGTGCTGCGCCTCGCGCTGCTCGCCGCACTCGTCGTGGCAGCATTCGTGGCCCTCAGCGGCGTCGTCGACGCCCTGCCCGCACCCGGCGACCTGTGGCCGCGGACGACCTCTGTTGCTGCGCCGTCGCGGCCATCAGGCGGTACCACGCCCGCAGTGGTCACCAGAGTCATCGACGGCGACACGATCACCGTCTCCACCGACACCGATCCCGCGCTCACCGTGCGGCTACTCGGCATCGACACCCCCGAGGTCCGCAAGCCCAATACCCCGGTCCAGCCGTGCGGCCCGCAAGCCAGCGACCGCACCCGCGCACTCGCCGCCCCCGGCACCACCGTGCACCTCGAGTACGACCCCACCCAAGACCACACCGACCGCTACGGCCGCGCCCTGGCCTACGTCTGGATCGGCGACACGATGCTCAACCACACACTCGTCGCCGAAGGGTGGGCACGCACCTACGTCTACAACCACCAACCCGGCCGCCACGCCGACGCCCTCGCCGCCGCCCAACGCGACGCGCAAGCAGCCCGAGCCGGTGTCTGGGGCCAGTGCCCGCGATAGCCGAACCTCAGACGCGCACAGGGGCGGGCGCCCGCAGCGGCGGTGCCATGGTGATCCACCGTCCGGTGCGGACCCGATGCGTCAGCGCGAGCGCGACCACGCCCGCCGCAGCAACACTGACTAACCCCCAGAAGGCCAACGCGTAGCCCTCGCAGATGTTGTATGCCGCGTGCGCCAACGCGAACCCGATCACGAGCCGGTAGTCGCGCCATCGCCAGACCATGTACGCCGACACCACTGCCCACAGGGCCATGCTCACCCAGAGGCCGGCCCCGTAGTACACGTGATAGGCCAGCCGCATCGGAACGAGCACGCACAACGCCGCGATCAAGCCCACACGAGTCGACGGCAGCCACATCGCCAGCGCCGCGATCGGCACCGCGACAACGAACACCTCCTCACCGAACCCGGCCCTCAGTCCCGCGATGACCGCGGCCGCCAACGGACGCTGCGCTGTTGTGCTCGTGTCGTCGACGGCGAGCGCTGGCAGCGCGAGGTCGACGAGCCACCGAAGACCCAGGGTGGCATACACGCTCAGTACGTACACGCTCACGCACGCCACGTAGGTCGAGCGCGACAGCGGAGGGCGGCGAGTCCACTGCGGCCACGACCACCACCACGGCCTCGTGGTGAGTTCGCGAAGGATCAGCCAACTGAGGCCGACGAGCGCACCACTTGCGACGACAAGCCGTAACCACACCAGCACTTCCCCAGACCAGGAGAACGGCTGCGTGGACGCGCCTTGCCCGTAGCGGTCGATCGCTGTGGAGATACCTTCGCCGAACGCGGCCGCGTACGCCGCAGCCGCGATCACGAGCGCGCCGACGCGCGCAGCGTTGAACTGCCAACGCCCGCTCACGATCTGCGAGCCTGTGGGTTCGAGTTCGAGCATCGAAGTCCTCTTTCGGGCCTTGGGGCGGGACGACGCCGCAATGCGGTTTGTGCCCCTCGCGTGAGCGCCCGGGCACTAACACAAGGCGGGTGTCTGTTTCAGAACAGGCCGAGCTGGTCGGCGGCCGCGGACGGTACGGGCTGGAACAGCCGATGCGCGTGGTCGGGGTCGCCGCCGTCGCGTAGGTAGGTGCGCAGCATGATCGAGCGCGCGGCGCGGTCGATGGCGGTGGTTGGTCGTGATCCGCGGTGGCGGCCGAGGCCGACGGCGTAGGTGAGGTTGTTGGTCTGGGTGCCGATGCGCACGTGTGCGGAATCGACGCGCACGCACAGCGGTTCGTTGCAGTAGTGCTCGCCGATGTCGGCGGCGTCGGCGCCGAGGTCGGGGTGCACCAGCAGCAGCGCGAAACGGTGCGCACTGATCGCTCGTTGGCGGTTGTTCCGCCGGAAGGTGAATCGGCCGTACCCGTCGGGCGAGCTGATCGCCCCGATCCAGTACCAGCAGCCACGGGGTGTGAGTACGACGTGCTGCCAGAAGTGTTCTTCGGCGCGAGCATCGGGCATCAGCGTCGGGTCGGTGACCACACCCGGCGACGGAGTCGCGGTGCCGACCGCCAGGTGGGTGGCCGGCACCGCGAACAGGCCGAGTTGATCGTGGTCAGGGTCGACACTCATGGCCGAACCGTAGAGCCCTAGGCCGACATCACCGCCGGATCGGATGGCTCAGCGCGGGTCTCATCGGTGGCCGCGTCCGGCGCGACAGGATTCGGTGTTGGCTCCGCGCTGGGGGTGGCCTTCTTCGTCGCGACGGACAGGCCCGCCTCGCGCAGCAGCGTCTTGGCTTTCGCGGCACTGATCTCCACGAGATCGGCGGCGCCACTAACACTTCCTACCCGCTCGGCGATCGCGGCGAGCGCGGTGGCTTTCGCCTTCGCTGACCGTTCGGTAATCACTCGCAGTTCCGCTTCGGCAGCGGCGAGTTCGGAGTCGGCTTGCAGGAACTCGGCGATGTTGGCCTCGTTGGCTTCCATCACCCGCAACTCAGCTTCGAGTCTGCGTTCGAGTTTCGCGCGTTCCTCGGCTCGACGCGTCTCCAACGCCCCGAGGGTTCGTTTGCGCGCAGCAGCGCGCGCCTGACTGGCAGTGAGTTTTGAATTGTTCGACGGCATACCAGCCACGATAACGCCGGCCAACGCCCCCTCGCCACCGCCACACGCCCGTTCTCGGTGCACGTTTCACCCTCACTCCCCCTCAACCTCGCCACCGTTTCCGCGTTCCCAGTCCCACCCCTCAGCCTTCTCACCTGCACCAACACCCCTGCGCCACCACTTTCCACACCACCTCCCCCGATCTGCAAAATCAGATAACTCGCACACACCTCTTGCATTCCGGATTCGTCCGACGAAATTCATGTGCCAGAATGCAGCCATGGCCGGTGCCGGGGCGTGCGATCACTGCGGTGGCGTGCTGCCCGGAGACGGCGCACCGCGACGCGGTCGGCCGCGTCGCTGGTGCTCGGATGAGTGCCGCCGCGCAGCGTGGGTCCGCCGCCACGACCGGCCCGCCGCGGCCGGGGTCACCGCTCAGGATGCGGTGGCCCAGGTGCTGGCCTCCCCCACCGCCACCGCGGAACTTCTCGGGACGCTGGCCGAGCGGATCGAGGGCGGCGACGAGGTCGCCAGCGGAGTCATTGCCGAGCTGGTCCGGGCGCACCGCGCGAGCGTCCATGCGGTGATCCGGACCAACGAGTTGCGCCCGTTCCGACGGTGATTCGGCCGTGACCGCCACCATCCACAAGCTCACCGCCGGCGACGGCTATGAGTACCTGACGAAGTCCGTTGCGGCGATGGATGCCACCGACAAGGGCCGGGTGTCGCTGGCCGACTACTACAGCGCCAAAGGCGATTCCCCGGGCCAGTGGATCGGGTCTGGGCTGGCCGGATTGAGCGATGTCGGGGCCGGGCTGGAAGTGTCGGAGCAGCTGGTCGACAAGCGCACCGTCGAGGCCGGGTCGATGGTGTCGGCGGTGCAGATGAAAGCCTTGTTCGGCGAGGGTCGCCACCCCAACGCCACCGCGATCGAACAGCACGCTGTGGCGTCCTCGGACTGCCGAACGGCCGAGGCGTTGGCGGCGACGAAACTGGGCAACGCCTACGCCGCCTACAACGAATTCCCGGAGTTCCTACAGGAACTCGCGGTGGTGTTCCGCGACCACAATCTCGCCCGCGGCGAGCGGTGGGATGCGGTCATCGACGACGACACCCGGGCGGCGTTGCGCACCGAGTTGGGCCGCGAGCGATTCACGCAAACCTACCGTCGCCCGCCGCGGGATTCGCGCGAACTGTCGGGGTTCATCGCGCAGGAAAGCCGCCGCCGTCAGTCGGCGGTGGCCGGTTACGACATGACGTTCAGTCCGGTGAAATCGGTGTCGGCGTTGTGGGCTGTCGCGCCGCTGCCGATGGCCGAGAAGATCGAGGCCGCCCACCGTCAGGCGGTCGCCGATGCACTGGCGTTCATCGAGCGCGAAGCGTGCCTGTCGCGGTTGGGAACCGACGGCATCGCCCAGGTCGACACCGACGGTCTGATCGCCGCGGCGTTCACCCACCGCGACTCCCGCGCCGGGGACCCGGACCTACACACCCACGTCGCCATCTCCAACAAGGTGCGGGTGCGCGACGCCGCCGGGATCACCCGGTGGATGGCCCTGGACGGCACCCCGTTGTTCAAGGCCACCGTGTCCGCGTCGGAGGTGTACAACTCGCGCATCGAGCTCTACCTCCAGCGCGATCTCGGGGTGTCGTTCAGCGAACGACAACAGACCGATGCACGGAAACGACCGGTCCGCGAAATCGACGGAGTCGACACCGAACTGATGGCGCAGTGGTCGTCGCGGCGCGCGATGATCGAGCACCGTCTCGGTGAGTTGTCGCAGCAGTTTCACACCGATCACGGCCGCGAACCCACCACCGGTGAGGCATTCGATCTGGCCCAACAGGCCACCCTGGAAACCCGCGAAGCCAAACACGAACCCCGCTCCTATGCCGAGCAACGCCAGGCGTGGCGCGCCCAAGCGCGCCGCATCCTGGGCGGCGATCGCGCGATCAGCGACCTCGTGCACGAGGCCACCCATCCACGCCCCCGCACCCGTGAGCATCCGGAGTTCACCGACGAGTTGTGCACCGACCTCGCGGGTGCGTGCATCGAGACCATCTCGGCCACCCGCGCCCGCTGGCAGCGTCCGCATCTGCGCGCCGAAGCCGAACGCCAACTGCGTGCCCGCGACTTCGCCGGCATCACCGACACCGACGAACTCGCCGCCGCCATCGAGCGCATCGTCGACACCGCACTGGCCGCCGAGACCAGCGTCGCAGTGTCCTCTGACGCCCTCGACGGCGACCTCAACGAACCCGAGGTGTTGCGTCGCGCGAACGGCGAATCGGTGTTTGTGCGCCACGACGTCGCACTGCACACCAGCACCGACATCCTCGCCGCCGAACACCGGATCGTGGCCGCCGCCAAGCGCTCCGACGGCCGCCGCCTCGACGACACGACCGTCGACATCGCGTTGCTCGAGCAAGCCGCCAACGGCCGCGAACTCAACGCCGGCCAGGCCGCCATGGTCCGCGAGCTGGCCACCTCCGGGCGTCGCGTGCAACTGGTGCTGGCGCCCGCCGGTACCGGTAAAACCACCGCCCTGCGCACCCTCGCCCGGGCGTGGACTGACAGTGGCGGAACCCTCATCGGACTGGCCCCCACCGCCGCCGCCGCGGCGGTGTTGCGTGAGGAACTCGACACCACCACCGACACCGCCGCCAAGCTCGTCCAACTCGCCCACGCCAGCCGTGACCGCGCCCTGGCCGCGACGCCGCACTCACGCACAGAGGGCAACCCTGAACTCGCGGCGAAGGTAGCAGCGGCACAACAGAAACTGTCCGACCCCGGCTATCACGCACCCAAGGAGCCGGACTGGTTCACCAGTATCGGACCCGACACCCTCGTCGTCGTCGACGAGGCCGGAATGGCCTCGACCGCCGACCTCGATGAGGTGATCCGGTGCGTGGCCGCCCGCGGTGGCAGTGTGCGGCTGGTCGGCGACGACCAGCAGCTCGCCTCCATCTCGGCCGGCGGTGTGCTGCGCGACGTCGCCCACGAAACCGGTGCGCTCACCCTGAGCCAGGTGGTCCGTTTCTCCGACGCCGCCGAGGGTGCGGCGTCGCTGGCGCTGCGCGACGGCGACCCTGCCGCCCTCGGTTTCTACGCCGACCACGGGCGCATCCACGTCGAGTCTGACGCCGTGGCCGCCGATGACGCTTACCTGGCTTGGTTGGGCGATCGCGCCGCCGGACGTGACTCCGTCATGCTCGCCGCCACCCGCGACACCGTCAACGCCCTGAACGAACGGGCCCGCGCCGACCGTCTCGCCGGCATTGACCCCCGCCGCCGCGGCCCCGAGCTTCGCCTGTCTGATGGGTTGGCCGCCAGCGTCGGCGACATCATCAGTACCCGCAGCAACCGCCGGGATCTGCGCCTGTCGGCCACCGACTGGGTCCGCAACGGCGACCGGTGGCGGGTCACCCACATCGGCGCTGACGGCACCCTGACCGCCCAGCACCTCGACCTCAACCGGCACGTGCAGCTACCCGCTGACTACGTCGCCGAGAACACCACCCTCGGCTACGCCTCCACCATCCACGCCGCCCAGGGCATGACCGCCGACACCTGCCACGTCATCGGCTCCGACGCCCTGGACCGCCAGCTGCTCTACGTCGCGATGACCCGCGGCCGCCACGGCAACCACATCTATCTGCCCACCACCGAAACCGACCCGCACAACGCCACCACCCCCAAGGCCCGCCACCCCCAAACCGGGCTGGAAACCCTGGCCGCGATCCTCGGCCGCGACGGCACCCAACAGTCGGCGACCACTGCCCAACGCGACGCCGTCGACCCGTTCCTACGTCTGTCCCGGGCCGCGGCCGCCTACGACCACGCCCTCGGTTCGGCCGCCGAACACACCCTCGGCGCCAAGGCACTGCGCAACCTCGAACACGATGCCGACACCCTCTACAGCACCCACACCGGCACCCCCGCGGGCACGCTCACCGCGTGCGCAGCCTGGCCCACCCTGCGCACCCACCTCGCCACGCTGACGCTGGCCGGTGACGATCCGATCACGCGGCTGCAAGCAGCGATCATCCACCGCGAACTGGCCACCGCCGCCGACCCGGCCGCCGTGCTCGACTGGCGCCTGGACCCCACCCAGCAACACTCCGCAGGCGGCGGACCCCTGCCCTGGCTGCCGCAGGTCCCCGACGGGTTCGACGACCCCCAATGGGCGCCCTACCTCACCCGCCGCGGCGCCCTCGTCACCGACCTCGCCGCCGCCGTCACCGAACGCGCCTACGCCTGGGACGCCACCACCGCCCCCGTGTGGGCGCGTCCACTGCTCCTCGCTGACCCCGACCGCGGCGGCGAGCTCGTCGCCGAACTCGCCGTGTTCCGCGCCGCCCGCGGCGTCGACGACACCGACCGGCGTCCCGCAGGACCACGACCAAATTCCATCGCCTTGGCGCGGCGTCACGCCGCGCTGACCGAGCGCGCCGACGCCCTGGTCACCACCACCGCCGAGGCCGCCCGCTACGCCGACCTCGCCCGCGACCTCGACCCCCACCTGCTCGCCGACCCGTACTGGCCCGAACTCGCCGACCACCTGTCGCTGGCCGCCCGCGCCGGCCTCGACGTCGATGCTCTGGCCCGCGACGCCCTCGCCGACAACCCGCTGCCCACCGAAATGCCCGCCGCCGCACTGTGGTGGCGCCTGTCCCGTGAGTTGGCTCCCGCCGCGGCCGAAGCCACCAACACCGGCCTGCGCCCCGACTGGGCCGACGCTCTCGTCGGGATCGTCGGGGACCGGGCCGCCGAAGCGATCCTCACCGACCGCGCCTGGCCCGCACTCGTGGCCGCGGTCAGCGCCGCCGACCCCACCCAGTGGAACCCCCACGAGCTGCTCGACCTCGCCGACACCCTGCTCCACAGCGGCACCGACGACGACCACACCGTCCACCTCAACGAATACGCCCGCCTGCTCACCTGGCGAGTCGAACTGCTCGTCACCCACAGCAGCCACGCCACCGACACCACCCCACTACCGCCGGCACCGCCCACCCCGGAAGACGAAGCCGCCGCCGAAGCAGCCGCCGAAGCCGCCGGACTGGCCGACCCCTGGGCCGACACCCTCACCGGCCAACCCGGCAACGACCTCGACGAGAACGTCGGCGTTCACGAGGACTACCTCGCCGCGCTCACCGCCACCGAACCGCCGCCGGAAACTGGCGTCGACGTCCTCGATCCGGACGACCTCGACCGCTACGAGGACCTGGACTTCGACGAGTTCGCCACCGACGTTGTTGCTGCTGCACCCGATCGCTTCGCCGCGCCGACCGACCTCGCCGAATGCATCGCGCTGCGCTACGAACTCACCGCCCAACTCGCCGAACTCGGCACCGACATGGCACAGCTGCGCGAGGCGATCAACGCCGGCACCAGCGCCCACCAGCAGGCCATGGCCCCGCATGTCCTGGCGTTGCGCGCCGCTGCCGACCACCAGTTCGCCGCGGCCGCCGACACCGCAGGGCACCACCACGACCTGATGATGGCCGAACAACTCATCGAAGACCTCACCAACCAGGCAACCGCCCTGCGCCGCACCGCCGCCCAGCTCCGCGCCGCCGACACCACCGACCTCGACCCCCTCAGCGACGACGAAGCACCCGACCTCGCCGCGCTACGCGCCGAGGCCGACGCCACCGCCCTGGACTGGCGCGTCACCGCCGCGACCGCCGACCGCGACGCCCTCGCCGCCGTCTACAACGACGCGAACGCCCGCCTCGAGTCCGCGATCGCCGAATCCGGCGGCGTCCGCGTCACCGACACCGACGTCGAACTCATGCGCCTGCAAGCCAGCGAACTCGACGAACTCAACCTCGCCGACCTGCGCGCCCGCCGCGCCGACCTCACCACCCGCATCTACCGAATCGACAACCGTCTCAACCACGTCCACGCCCTCACCCACACCGCTCACCACCACCGCGACACCTACCTCATGCCCACCACGGCCACCGCGCCCGTCACCACTACCGACGCTGTTACGCCGTCGGCGACCCAGCCCGCCGCCGAAGCCACCGCCACCGCGGTCGCCGAACCGGCGGCCGACACCGAGCTGCGTGACTGGCTCCACCAGGACCCGCTCCGCGCAATGAGCGACGACCAGCTCACCGCGCACCTACGCACCCTCACCCGCCGCCACACCCTCGCCGTCGACGACCTGAAAACCAGCAGACCAGCGCCCGAACAGACCCCTCGGGTGCGTGCCGACCACGCCGAACTCGCCGACACCGTCGACCGCATCGCCACAGCCCGCACCGCCGGACGCGCTCTCGCTGACGCCGCCGCCCGCGTCACAGAGGCACGCGCCGCCCTGGCGGGACTGCCGCCTGCCGGCCGCGGCCGCAAAGCACGCGCCGAGCACGACCAACACCACCAGCACCTCGCCGAGGCGGTCGCCGCAGCCGAGCGTCAGCACCAGTACTTCGCCGCCGCCCACGAACAGACCCGTCGGGACGTCGGCGCCCCCGAATACCAATGGGACGACCTGACCGCCCGCGCCGCCGACACCGGCACACTCGCAAGCGAACTCGCGGCCGCCGAACACGCCGACAACCGCGCCCGCGAACTCCGACAGAAAGCCCTCGACGACCGCGACACCACCGCGGTAGCGATCGAACACGGCCGAGCCGAACGCGACCGCCGCCAGGCGCTACCCGCCGCCCGACGCGACGCCGAAGACGCCATCCGGGTTGCCCTCAACCCGCCAGACCCCGAAGCAACCCCCACAGCAGCACCCCACTCGCCCGTGCCCCACGCTCCCGACCTACCCCCAGCCAGGGATAGGGGCCACGACTCTGGTGTGGGCGACTAACCCTCGCTCAACCCCAAGAAATTGTGCACGGCAGGCGGCGCCCGCCGACTGACCGATCGTGGAGCGTCGAGAACGTGCGAATTTGCTAGCGTAACGGCACGGTTGATAAGGGGGATCACTGTCTATGGGCCTGAGACGAATCAGAGCCGGGCGGAGCTTCTTCGCCGCCTTGGGTGTCAGCGCGGCCTTGGCCGTCACGCTCGCGGGATGCGGCGACGGCGACGGCGACCAATCAGCGGAGGTGGCGACCTCCACCCAATCCACAGCAACGCAATCGACTTCGTCGCCTGAGGCGTCCTCGCCGACATCGGTGACCGACGGGTCGGTGGCGTCCTCGCAGGCTGTCGACGCCACTGTTCGAGGTCCCGGGACCGTGTGCGAATCGACCCAGGCTCGGCGCATCGTGATCAACCGCGGCCACGCCGACTGCGCACAAGCGGTCCGCATCATCAGCGCGATCCCGGGAGTGGGAGAAGCCGCGCCGCCGGACATCGAAGGCTGGTCCTGCGGACGCGACGGTGGTTACGGACACCTGGCCATGTCCGGCTACATGTACCGCTGTGACCGCGGCGGTGATCAGGTCCTGTCGCAGGACGATTCGGTGCCGGTGGCGGCCAACTGGGTCGACAACAACGACTACTACCGGACCAGTGACCAAGTCGACGGACAGAGTGGCTATTACTTCCAGAGCCCTACTGGCTACTTCGCCTGCGCGATCATCGGCACGCCTGGTGCGGCCTCGGCCGGATGCCACGGCCAGCTCCCCTCTGCGGCCCCGACCATCAACCAACATCCAGACTTTCAGACAGCCAACACCATCGACTCTCTCAACGGCGAGCACGGGCAGCTTCGGCAACGCGGTGACCCGCAGTACCAGTTCATCAGCGACGTAAAGTCTCGCGTTCTCCCCTACAACCAGCCGATCTTCGTCTCCGGCTACACCTGCACCGTCGACAGAGACGCCGGCACCACCTGCCGCAACTTCGACACCGGCCACGGCTTCACAGTGAACCGATCGACGTACAAGCTGTTCTAAACGTTCCCACCGAGCGAAGGAATGCCGCCGCGCACCGCGACGGAAAGAAATACCGAACACCTGAGCGACCGCATTAGACTGTGAGGCATGACGTCCACGGTCCGCATCAGCACCCCCATGACGGGGGTCGTTGCGCGGAACGCTGAGGTCGTCCGCCGGATGATGCCGCGACTACCCGACTTCGGCATCGCCAGACCGCGGCCGTTCGCGTCTCTCATTCGTACTGCTCCAACCGTGTCACTGGTCGATTTCCCGGACCTCTCGCCCGTCATGAGATCGGTGGCGCCGTCGATTCCCACACCGCACCAGATGATCGCTGCGTCGATGGGCCGCGGGTTTGGCCCTGTACGGAACCCGCAGACATCGACTGATCCTCGAAAGCGCTTCTGGACCTCGGTCATCGACCAACGCCGCGCCGCCGGCGACGCGCTGAGCGCATTCCTCTCCTTCGACCTGCTGGCCTTCTTCAATCTGCACGTCGTCCCGGACGCTGTGTCCGCTGGGATCGCCGCCGTCCAGGCGACGATCCTGCACTACGCCCAACTCCTAACTGTCGAAATCGCGCTGGCGATCAAGGCTCTGCTGCAGCAACGGTCAGCACGCCAACGACCACCAGGCCATCAGGTACCCACCCAGCCACGAGTGGTCCGCGGACCCACCTCCCGCAAGGTTCTCCACATCCCTCACCTTGCGGGACCTCGCATCGCGCACACGGCCGCCTAACCCCGGTTTCTCGTCAACAGCGTTGCGCTGTCCCCTTACCCAAGGAGACAGACCTCGTGTCATCCCTGAACTTTTCGACCCTGCCCCCCGCCCTGCTCGCCGCCGCCATCGGGATCGCTGGTGCGGTACTGCTGTCGACCACCTGCACCGCACTGTGGAGCCCTGACCCTGTCCAGCGCGAGCACGCCCGACTCGTGCTGGCCGATCTGCTCCACACCGTTCGAGTCGTCCTCGGCCGAGGCGACAGGGAGTCGCGGTCATGACCAGAACCATCACCCGCCGCCCGGTCGGGCGGCCACCGCTGTGCTCGGCCGCGATCGCCCGCACCATCGCCGACTGGCACACCGCCGGGGACAGTGACCGCGTTATCGCCGACCGACTCAACCAGGCCGGGGTCCCCACACCGGCCGGCGGGACGCATTGGACCCGCGTACACGTCTGGCGGCTGCGCCACACCGCCCACCTGCGCGCTGAATGGTCACAGGTGGCCTCAGTTGCGGCGGCGCCGCACCCGGCGCGGCAGCCAACGTCTCCGCGCCGGTAGCGCCACCGCGGTCTGGGCGGGCCCGGTCTGGGCAGGCATCGACCAGATGGTCTCGGTGTCCCAGTGCGCGGGGAAACCCAGTTCGTCCGCCCGCCGCCCTGGTGGCAGTTCGCTGAGCACCAGATGCCGAAGTCGTTGCGGCCAATCGTCGTTCGGGTTGATCCGCCGGACCAGGACCGCGATCACCGCCAGCGATGCATAAGGCCGCGACACCGATCGACCAGCAGTGATGTGGGCGAGTTCAGGAACCGACGGCAGCAGCCTCGGGCTCACCTGCTGCGTGACGTTGGCATTCCAGAACCGGGCATGGTGGGCACACACGTTGCGGACGTAGTTGAGGTTTCTCAGCCAGTCCTTCAGTGCGCCACTGTTACCCGCTCCGGCGCTGTCGAACAGACCCAGCTCGGCGGCGATCGCGTCTCTGTCCTTCTGCAGCATCCCGCCGTAGAGCATCGACAGACCCCCGAAGTCGAGTAACTCGGTAATCACCCACACCGGTAGCGGCAGGCCGTACTTCTTCTTGAAGTGGGTCACGAAGTCGGCCTTGGAACGGGAGGTTTCGCGGGTCCGGTTCTCCAGCCATTTGCGATGCTCACTGTCGAGCCAGGTGCCCACACCAGGTGGCGGAACCACGGCGCCGCCGGCGAACTCGGTATCGAGGACAGACGGATCGGCGTGAGCAAATGCGCCGTGCCGACCGAGCGTGTGGCCGACATGAAAGCGAATGCTGACCTCGATCGTCTCGATGGCATCGAGGGTGAGCAAGCGGAGCTTCCGGTCGAACTGGTAAATCTCGATGACATTGGCCAGCGTTGCTCCGGCGACAAACTGATCGGTCACGACCGGAGCCTGGCCCGGAGTCTTCACGCTCTCGCGTAACGGATACCAGTAGCCACTGAGCCGGTAGTAGCCGACCCGGCGTAGGTGTTCGCGAGCTTCTGTCCGATCTCCGAGTGTCAGTCCGCGGCTAGCGAGCAGGTCGAGTTGCTCGTCGACGGACTTGAACGGCTTCGCGTAGGGCGTGGAGGGCGTGACTGCCATGCATATAGAGAACCAGCCTCCCCCCTCGCGAAGCGAGACGGAAGGCTGGCCGTGATGTCCAACAGTCTACGGCTCCACCCGGACAAGGTGCAATATGCCGGCTTGACTCACGTAATCTGCCCGCGAAACGCCCTCGGTGCCTCACATAGGTTTGCCCGCGAAATGGTGATCGTCGGGGGATGGGAAGTGGGTTGTCGATGCGGTCTCGGGCCGAGGTGACCAGCAGGTTCGCGCGGGAGTATGTGAAGGCGTCGAAGAAGGACCGGGGCCGGATCCTCGATCAGGTGGTGGAGGTGACCGGTTGGTCGCGCGACAACGCGCGGCGGCGGTTGACTGCTGCCGCGCGGCTGTCGCCGGGCACGGGGCACGCGGTGGCGGTGCGTGAGCGCACCCCGCGCTCGCCGAAGTACTCCTACGACGCGTTGAAGGTGTTGCAGAAGGTGTGGGCGGCCTCGGGTGGGCAGTGCGGCAAGTACCTCGTGGTATCGATGCGCGTGCAGCTCGATGCGCTGGAGCGGCACGGCGAACTTGTTGCCGGAGTGGACCGTTACAGCGCGAGTGTGCGTGCGGAGTTGTTGTCGATGTCGGCGGCGACCATCGACCGCTACCTGCGAACCGCCAAGGCCAAAGACCAGATATCGGGTGTGTCCACGACCAAACCGTCTGTGTTGCTGCGCAATTCGATCACCGTCCGCAAGGCTGGTGATGAGGTGGAGGCCGAGGCCGGGTTCTTCGAGGGCGACACGGTCGCCCATTGCGGCCCGACCCTCAAAGGCGAGTTCGTGCGGACGTTGAACCTGACCGATGTGCACACCGGGTGGGTGTTCACCCGCAGCATCCGCAACAACGCGCACACCCATATCCTCACCGGACTCAAGACTGCTGTTGAGGAAATCCCTTTTGGGGTAACAGGTTTGGACTTCGACAACGGTAGCGAGTTCCTCAACCATCCGGTGATCGAGTGGGCCGGCGGCCAAGGCATCTACTTCACCCGGTCACGGCCGTACAAGAAGAACGATCAGGCCACCATTGAATCCAAGAACAACCACCTCGTGCGCAAGTACGCGTTCTACTGGCGCTATGACACCGACACTGAACGGGCCGCGCTCAACCGGCTGTGGCGGCTGGTCAACGACCGGCTCAACTACCTGACCCCGACCATCAAACCCGTCGGATTCGCCTCCACCGCCAACGGCCGCCGCCGCCGGGTCTATGACGCCCCGGCTACCCCGTTCGACCGCCTCCTGGCTGCTGACGTGCTCAGCGCGGCCCAGCGCGCCGAGCTGTGCGCCTACCGCGACTCGCTCAACCCCGCCCAGATCGGTCGCGACATCGCCGCACTTCAAGACCAACTTCTCCTGCTGGCCAAAGACAAAACCGAGCAGCTCCACCTCGCGCAGTTCCCCTCCGCACTACCCGATGTTCGCAAGGGTGTTCGAGTACCAGCCGGCTGACAGCTTTCGCGGGCATTCCTATCTGAGGCATGAGTCGGATTTCGCGGGCAGTTTGACGTGAGGCACTACGTATGCCTGTTGAGTCGTCGCCGCGCTGCGATACGGGAGGCCCAGGACGTTATTCGCCGATCTTCACCGCGGCACCGCCGCCGGGCGCTGTGCAGGTGCTGTAGGAGTCTGCGTGCGAACGCCCGGCAACGTACGGCCACTGACACTCCCAGCCGTCGACGGCGAGAAACAGGGCCTGGCCCTGGGCCTGGCCGATCGAGGCGAAGTACTTCTGGCTCACTGTCATTGCTGTGGCGCAGTCGAGCGGTCCGTTGAGCACGATGACGGGTTGCTCCCCGGTCTCTGCGGGCACATACCCGCAGATGGTGCCCGCCGGTGCCGCAGTGGGTGCGGTGGGTGGTCGTGTTGTTCCGGTGATCGGCGGACTCGACACGACAGGGGGTTGTGTCGTCGCTGGTATCTGCGTCGTCCACTCCACCGAATCTGATCGTTCGTAGTCCACGAACGGATCGGCGGTGTCGGCCCCGTTCTCGGTGCTTTGCCCGCAGGAGGTGAGCCCGAGCGTCATCACCCCCGCCGCAAGCAGGGTGACTGCGACCCTCGCCGCCCGCTGTCGTGAAGTCGCCATGCGCGCGAGTGTCTCGCCGCGTGTGGCCGCGGACTGACGGCTTCTCCACGAGCGGTTCAGGTCGGGTCGCGATCTGGCTGCTGGCACTGTGCGGGTTTCTCAGGACGGTGTAGGTGGTTGGTATTGCCGGAGCATCGCGGCTTCGAGCGTCCCTGTGTCGGGGTCGATCACAAGACTCCAGTGCCCGCCACGGATCTGCACATGGCCGTGCTGACACAGGCCGTCACGGGCGGTCGCAGCCAGGTAGTCGTCGACTCCGACACGGAGCTCGGTGGAGGGCGGCTCGCCCAGCGCCGCCGCAGAGTCGTGAACCTTCGTCCGGGCGGTCTCGTAGACGACCATGGACGGATAGTCGACGAGGGGCAGCTCCTCGGCGAAGCGGGCCAGCGCCGGGGTCGACCGATTGGTAGCACTGAGCGCGATGAGTTCGTCGCGCTGCAGAATCGCCACATGCGGCCGCGGCGGCGGGAATCCGCGAAAGACCCCGTCGTCGTCGACGGCGTCGGCGAAGTCACGAAAGCCCATGTTCGAGATTGACAGGTTGTTTTCGACCGACTGCACCTGGTCGGGGATGACGCGGAAGGTCCGGCCAGGTTCGTCGCCGAAATCAGGACGGCCGCAATCGACCACCAGGATCGGCATCTCCGGATGGGTCATTGAGATCGAGTCAGCGATGAACGCGTAGTAGGGCGGATCGTCACCGATCCGCTCGACAAGGGCCTCGACGGTCAGACCGTCGTTGTCTCGGTGGTCGATACACGTCAGCCTCGCCTCGAAGGTGGAATCGTCATCCATGCCGCTGTCCACAGGGGCCATCGCCGCCAGCGCGAGCTCGCGCCAGCGGTCGTCGTCGCTGAAATCGGTGCGCACCAGCAGCGACACACCGTTAAGGCTGTGCAGGTAGTCGTCGAGGTTGCGGCCGATCCCTAACGCGGAGATGATCGCAGCCTCGTCGTCGGCTTCCTGGCGGGCCGTGGCGGCGTCCCGGATGTCATCGACGTTGCCGGGCGGGTCAGGTAACACCACCTCGGCAAGGACTCGGTCGGCGTCCTCTATGGAAATTGCGTTATAGGTGCGTAATTCGACTGTCCACGGTCCAATCGTGGTGCGTGCTCGGGGCGAGAATAGTTCCATCGAGAATCCCACTTCGGGCTCACCGAGTTCGGTCAGCCAACGACGGATACCGAATTGGGGTGTATCCGCCGTCACGGTGACATCTAGTGCACCAGACAGGGGGTCACCTTCTGTTGGTGACGCGGTGACCTGCATCGGCACCCACCCGATGCGGGTCGGCGGCATATCCATCAGTTCTTGCATCTTCTGCTGGTGTTCGAGCTGTTCTCGTGACTCGAGGTACTCCTCGAACTCGACTGTTGGTCCGTCCCAGGTGAACAGGGCGGGGTCGAAGTCCTCGTCGAGCACCGGCGATTCCATCTGCATCCACTGCTCGCCTTGCCTCCATGAGAGCGCGATCCCCAACTCGGCGTCGATCACCACCGTGATCGTGGGACCGCCGTAGGAATCGTCGAACTCCACCTGCCAACCCCGCCGGCCCCGAACCTCGGCCTCGATCAACTGCTTCGGCTCACCGAACCGCGGTGGCCGTCCCGTCAACTCCATTGGGGTCCAACTGCGGTACGCGGTGAACAACACCGTTGCAGACACGCCCGTCACTGCGACAAGGCGGTTCGGGTGCTTCGCGGTATGCACGGCGACGCCGTCCTCACCGAACACGTACTCATCGGTGGCGCTCTCGATATAGGAGGGTGACCCGTCAGCGTTCTCCATCCGCCACGACGTGGGCGGAGCGAACCACACCGAACTTGCTGTCCCGTCACTGGAATACACGGTGCCACGGGCCGTTCGACCCATCGTGCCGAAGGATAAACCCCGAATCTGCGACCACGACGTCATACCCACCAACCTAACCGGCGTACCTCACCCTGCTCGCGACTTCAGGCTCTATGAAGTGGCCGGTGGCTGATCGCCGTCGTCAGTGCGGTCGGCGGCGCGTTGTTGTTCGCGGGCGGTCTGACGTTGTTTCTCGGCGCGATCTCGCAACTGCTGCAAAAACTCCCGGTCTGCCTCAGGGTCTTGCGGGACGTAGCGGCCCGGATGGTCGTATTCCGGGAACTCGCTGGCCGCACCCGAATCCTGCCGGTGTGGTCGCTCATCAGCGGCCGGGCGTCCGACCGCAAGCCACACCAGCGCACCGACCAATGGCAGCATCACCACCAGGATTACCCAGGCGAACTTGGGCAGCCCGCGCACGGCGGCGTCGTCGGTTTTGATGATGTCGATCAGCGCGATCACCAGGATCACCAGGTAGATCAACCCGAGATACGGCACGTCCACTCCCTCTTCGTCACGCCGCTCACCAGACCTGCTGTATCCACAGCGGATGTCCGTTCAGGCTCCTGGTTCGATCAACGTAGACCGCGACCACGACCCGCCCGCCCGGGTGGGCGGCGGCCTCGGAGATGACCTGGTGGCCGGTCACGTCATTCCAGCTGGCGGCCTTGTCCGGACGGTAGTACGCCCCTGCCCGATAGCGGGAGTCGTTGTCGAGGATGACACCCCAGTAGTCGTTGCCCAGAACGGCGTTGATGACCCGTCCGGCGCCGAGGTGGGCGGCGGCCACGGTGTCGGCGTGGCTGAGTTCGATCACCACCACCCCCGGTTGCGAGGTCTCGACGATCCGCGCGGCCTGTGCCGGCGGACCCGTCAGTATCGCCCCACCGGTAGCTACCGCGAGACTGAGCGCCGCACCCGCCACCCCCGCGCGTATCCCCGACCTCGTCAGCACCGTGTATTCCCTTTCATAACCCCAACCTTTGTCATCGCGAATGGTAGTGACAGGACGTCCGCCCCGTCGACGCCTCAGTCGGAACGCGGTGAACGTCACTGTTGGCCAGCACCGCCCGCCCAACAACGCCGGTCCGCCCGATCGCACCGAACGGCAGGGGTCGCACAGGCACTTCCTGCGCGACCCTTGTGTGGTCAGCGGACTTTACGTAGGTAGACGTCGCCGGTGGGGACACCGCCGGCGAACAGAACACCTTTGTAGCCGTGTGGTGTCTTGCGTAGTTCGATGCGGGAGTACCAGTGCGCGACTGGGTCACCGGCGATCGAGACGATGCCGCCGTTGCGGGTCTGGGTGATGTGGCTGTTGGTGGCATTCCACGGCCCGACGCCGTAGACGTCTTGGAACAGACGGTTGCCGATCACTCGCGCGTTCGATTCCGGGTAGGGAATGACGCCGTACATGACCAGCTGGAACTTGTATCGGCCGTCGTCGATCTTCGCGTGTGCTTGACCACTACCGAGGCCGAGACCAGTGGCGAGGCCGGCGGTGATGAGAAGTCCGGCGACGATGGTCTTGACGGCGGTGGAGAGTCGAGCCGTTGGCAAAGGCATGAAGTCACGTCCTGTTCGGTATCGGTTGCTAGTGATGGGTGCGCGGGTGTGGCGGTTCGCTTCTATCACGAACCCGGGACAGGCGGGGCTGGTAGCGCGTGGCGAGCCACTCCTGTCCGGTCGGTCACCGCCGCGGGGCGGGCTTGTGCTCCTGGGGGCCAAATGATCTCGACGTGGCAGGTTGTTGAGAGCGGTTGCCCCTTGTCGAGTCAGGTCCGAGGCGGCCTGCTCGATCTGCTTGCCCGCAGGGCCGAGAGCCGCATCGGGGGTGCGGCAGCGAACTCGCACCCGCCAACGCCTGACTCGGAACGCGGCGAACGTCACTGTCGTACTCACAGGCCCAGGTCCGGGTCGCGCTGGGGCTGTGTGCCGTCACCGAGCGGATCGTGGGGCGGTTGCTGGGAGTCCGTGCCCTGCGTGCGCTCGGCGTCCGGTGCTGGTCGGGTGTCGGCGAGCAGCGTTCCGATCCCCGGTTCTGCTGTCGCGGTGCCTTTTTCGGCTTGGTACAGCTTTGCTTGGTGTTGGTGACTGCGTTTTATCGCGGCGACGTAGTCATCGGCATGGTCGAGTCCGGCTTCTTCGACCATGACCGGTGTCGGGTTGAGTTCCAGACTCCAGCCGGGTTCGCGACCGGCGCTGCGCATCCGTTCTTCGGCGGCTTGGCGGGCGGCGACCGCTTCCTCGGACTGTTGGGCCTGTTCGACCTCCATGCGCAGTTGTCGTAGCCGCACTTGTTTGGTCTGCAACTCCTCAGCCCGGGTGAACGGTGCGTCAATGCGTGGGGCGTTGACCTCGACTTCCCGTCGGTAGCTGGCGATGTCAGCCTCCATCTGGGCGCGGGTGTCGTCGAGCCCGGCGTACAGGTTCTCCAGGCGCGTAGCGAACCCAGACGCGGTCGCGGTGCGCCGCTCGGCGGTGGTGAACACCTGGGAGGCGTCGAGAGTGAACCCCGGCCGCCCAGGGCAATCGAGCCACACATGAATCTTGTCCTGGGCGAACTCGCGCGAGGCGTGCGCCTGGAGCCCCGACGGTATCGACGCGATCGGCATCGACTGCTTCATGCCGGCACCTTTGAGCTCGTGATAGACCGCGGTGACCCGCGACAACAGCGCCTCAGATCGCTCCGGACGCTGAGCCCGGGACCTGTCTCCGGTGACCACGAACTGCTTACCGGCATCGATCCACTCCTGATGCCCGACCAGCAGAGCGTCGAGTTTGTCGATGCTGCCTTCCAAGCGTGGGATGGCGTGGTCGGCCGCGGCCACGACCCGGCGGGCGTGGGAGCGGGAGTCGGCGTGCGCGCTGGCCAGTGCGGACAGGCTTTTCACCTCGTCTTCCAGGGTGGCCATTTCGAGGAACCGTTCATCACCGGTCGCGGCGGCTTTGGTCGCCGCAGCAGCCTCAGATAGTGAGTCGTCGGCGATGTCGTCGACTTCGGCGACGTCGTCGAGCTGCCCGCGTTTGGCTTGTTCGATGAACGCGGCCTTGGATTCGACTTTCGACCACATGACGGTGTCGGTGGTGCCGGCGGTGACGTAGTTCAGAATCTCGATTCGCGGATTTTGGTTGCCTTGGCGGATGATCCGCCCTTCGCGTTGCTCGAGATCGGCGGGCCGCCACGGCACGTCCATGTGGTGCAGACCGATGAGGCGGCCTTGGACGTTCATGCCGGTACCCATCTTCGAGGTCGACCCGACCAGCACCGCGATCCGCCCGGCTCGGCAGTCGGCCTGCAGCGCCAGTTTCTGCGACGGCGATTTCGCGTCGTGGATGAACGCGATCTTCTCCGCGGGCAAGTTGTGCTGCTCCACGAGAAGGTCTTTGAGGTTGGAGTACACCGACGGACCGTCGGGTCGCGGGGTGCCGCGGTCGCAGAACACCAGTTGCAGCGCCCCGCGGATCGGGGACCGCTCCCCTTCCTCGGTGAGGTACTCGTTGTCGGCGGTGGCGTGGTAGATGCGGGCGACCTGTTCGGCGACCGCGTCGGCGCGGGTATTTCCCGGATCCGGTTCGAGGTTGGCCAGTACCGGGTCGAGGGCGACGTTGCGGCCGTCGTTGAGGATCTTGAGCACGTTGTCGATGTCGGCGCGGCGTGGGTCGAGATGGTCGGCCCGATGGTCCAGGTCGGCGATGAAGTCCTGTCGCTCTTGACCGGGTGTGCTGGTGATGATCTGCCGCCCGTCATGGACGGGCAGGTTTGCCGGGACCTGTTCACGGACAACGACATCGGTGTACTGGGCGGCCATGGCGAACATTTCCTTGGGGTTGGCGAACGCCGACACCTTCGACACGACACGCAGTTTGGTGCCGGTGGCGTTGGGGATCGTCTCCGAGCGGGTCGCGGTGAACGACGCCGCCCAGTCGGTGATCGAGCGGACCCCAGCCACCTCCAGCACATCGGGGCGCAGGTACTGCTGCATCACCCACGACTCGGCCAGTGAGTTGGCGATCGGGGTGCCGGTGGCGAACGTCGCGACCCGCTCAGCGCCCGGGGCGATGACCCGCCCGGCCGCGGCCGCCTGGTGTTGGCGACGTTCACGCAGGTAGTCCAGTTTCATCGACAGGTCCTCGGCCTTGTTCGACCCGGTGAGCGACAGCGAGTCGATGGCGCACTGGCGGCCCTTGTTCTTGTACTCGTGGGCCTCGTCGACGAACAGATAGTCCCCGCCGGTGTCTTCGAACAACACCCCGTGGTCCTTCTTGGCCTGATCGGTCGCGGCGTCGAGACGCTTCTGCAGTTGCTTCTTCGCCCGTTCGATCTTCTTGACCGTCGCATGCGTCATCTCGCCTACGCCCGCGGACAATTCGGCGTCGAGGTCAGCCAACTGGTTCGCGATGTAGTCGACACGGCGTTGCGGGTGGACCCGGATCGCCTCGAACACCGACGCCGGGATGATGACCATGTCCCAGTCGCTGGTCGCTGTCTGCGCGGCGAACACGCGGCGGTCCTCGGCCGACATGCCTTTGCGTCCCACGAGCACGTTCGCCGCGGGGTACCACATCTTCACTTCGCGGCCGAACTGCTCGATCAGGTGGGTGGGCACCACGATCCACGGTTGAGTGACCAGGCCGCGGCGTTTGAGTTCCATTGCCGACATGAACATCGTGCCGGTCTTGCCGGCGCCGACCACGTGATCGAGCAGCACGGTCGGCTCGGCGAGAATGCGTGCCACCGCATCGCGTTGGTAGGGGTGCGGCTCGAACACCGGAGACAACCCGGGCAGCACCAGCCTGGACCCGTCGTGTTCGGGCCGAACCCAGGTGTTGAAGCGGCGGTTCCACTCGGCGACGAGGCGGTCGCGGCGCTCATCGTCCGACCACAGCCACGACCGGAACTCGGTGGTGATCTTCTCCGCTTGGACTTGGGCGAGGATGGTGGCTTGGGCATCGACCTCCGGTGCACCCTCTTCCTGCGCCCGCCCCGAATTCTTGACTACGATCGAGCGCTGGTTGAGCAGCATCTCGGTGAGGTCGACCGCGTCGAGCGCCTTGTCGAGGTCGGCATTGTCGGCGCCGTAGTCGGTGCGCATCACGGTGCTGTTGCGTTCGAAGGGTGGCACTTCGACTCCCCAGCTACCCGCAGCGCGTGACACCCGGACGTTGGCGGCACCAAAGGTCTCGCGCACGAACGCCTCGTAGTCACGCGGCTCGATCCAGGTCGGTCCGAGTTTGACCGACCCGATCTGGGAGGGCTGCTTGTCGGTTGGAATCACCTGCGCCAGTGCTTGTGTTAGTTCTGCCCAATCGCGGTTGCCGGGGTCGGTGCGGGCAGCTTCGGCGGCGCGGGCGTGTTTGGCGCGCACGTTGCCCGACAACGCTGTGGGTGCGGGCACCAGGTCCTCGGGCATGTCCGGGTCGGCGTAGACCAGGCCGCGGATCGACTCGCGTGCCTGCTGGGTGGGTTGGTCGAGGAGTTCGGCGACGCGGTCGAGATCGACTCGGCCGCGTTCACCGAGACTGATCGCGACCGCTTCGGCGGGGGTGTCGGCGCGCGATACCGGGACCGGAGCGACGACGACGTCGCGGGAGAACACCGCGGTCTTGCTGACGGTGCCGGTTTCGTCGTCGTAGCGTTCCAGCGCCAGCACGCCGGCCATTCCGGGATCCGCGCGGACGGCCTCGAGATGGGTTTGACGTCGCGAGGGTGCGCTGACCTGCCACGCTTTCTCCTCGAGGTCGGCCGCCACATCCTCAGGCAGCGGCCCGGGATAGTCGGCGCCGTCGGCGTCGCGGTGCGCGGCGCGCCACTTGGCTTCGAGTTCGGCGAACTTCTTGGCGGCCTGCTCGGCGGTGCGTTCCTTGCCGCCCACCAGCTTGGCTCGGTTCACCGGGCCGTAGGTGTTCAGGTAGGCGTCGTAGACCTCGTTGAGGTCCGCGCGCAGCGTATCTCGCTCGGCGCGGCTGCTCTGGGTGCGCTGAGCGGCGATCGTGGCCGCGAACAGGTCCCGCAGCCGTAGCAGATGCCGGGTCTCGGTGGCGCGGGTGGCTGGCACCCTCATCGGCTCGTCGCCGCCGATCCCGCGCCGCGAGAACACCCCGGTGGTCTCGTCGTAGCTGACGTGCCCGATCGGAATGTCCTCGCTATAGAGGGCGTCGGTGTCGAGGGCGCCGGCGGTGAACTCTATTCCGGCCGTGGCGGTGTCGTCGGCGAGGAACAGCCCGTCGCCGCGTTGTAGGGCGGCGTCGACGATGCCGGTCAGCCGGTCGTCGAGGTCGGCGGCGACATCGCCGCCGGGTTCGGCGGCCACGACGAGCATCCCGTCGCGGTAGAGGCCGCGATCGACACGCATCGTGCCCAGCACGTGTTCCGGGTGGGTGGTGAAGTAGCGGTTCATGCCGATCTCGGTGGTCTCGCCGGTCCGGTCAGCGAGAGCAACGAGGTCGGAATGCAGCCAGTCGGCGTCCGCAGGCGTGGCGGCGTCGGGTTCGCGGCGGCGGAACACCAGGACGTCGGTGACGACTTGGGTGCCGGCGACCCGTTCGAACGCCGTCGACGGCAACCGCACTGCGCCGACGAGGTCGGCGACGGCGTGCATGTCTCGGCGGGCTTTGTCCGAGGCCGCATCCAGCGTGCCGGCGGTGGTGATCGCCATGACGTATCCGCCGGGGGCGGTGAGGTTGAGCGACTTGAGGAGGAAGTGGTTGTGGATGCGGTGGCGGGCCGGATTGTGGATCGGGTCGTGCACCGTGAACCCACCGAAGGGCACATTGCCGATCACCGCGGCGAACGATCCGTCCGGGACGCGGGTGGTCTCGAAGCCCTCCAACCGCACCTGCGCGTCGGGGTAGAGCAGATGGGCGATCTGGGCGGTCGTCGGATCGAGCTCCACACCCACCATCTGCGCACCGGGAGGTGCCAGCCCGATGAATGTGCCGCTGCCGCAGCCCGGTTCGAGTACCAGCCCCTCGTCGAACCCGGCGCGCGCCATCGCCGACCACATCGCTTGGGCGATCGCGGGATCGGTGTAGTGGGCGTTGAGCGTGGAGGCCTTCGCTTGGCGCCACTGCTCGGAATCCAGCAGCGCGCGCAGCTGCTCGCGCTCGGGTGCCCACTCCGACTTGGACTCATCGAAGATGTCGGCCGCGGCACCCCAGCCCGACCACTGCGCCAGAACCTCGTGCTCGGCCGTGGTCGCCGGGCGTCCGGTGCGGGCGGTCTCGGAGAGGACCTCGAGTGCGGCGATGTTGGCGCGGGCGCGGGCTTTGGCGCCCGACGGCACCAACACCGTCCCTGGATGGGTGAACCGGGTCGCAGAACCCACCTCGGCTGGTGAGAGGGTGGTGGCCTCGTCGACGGCCGCGATGCTCGACGGCTCCGGCTCCGGCTCGGGAGCGAGAGCGGGCGCCTCTGAATCGGGTGTGGGGTCTGGTTCGAGACCGGCCACCACATGGTCGGCCTTGATGTAGACCACCGAGCCGTCCGGGCGTCGTGCCGGGGCGACACGGGTGCTGGCCCACGCCGTCAGTGGCAGCCCGGTCTCGGACTGCGGGACCTGCGGCAGCACGTCGTCGGCCTTCGGTGGCAGCGGTGTCCCGCCTGGGTCGACGACGGCCGGGTCAGTCGGGATCCGCAGATCGTCCAGGGACTCAAACAGCAGTCCCTGGCCGTCGTCGACTACCTCTGCGCGCGCTCGGCGTCGGCGCGAGCCTGATCGGCTAGCGCCGCGGCCACCATCGCGGTCAGTTCCGGAACCAGCGGATGTTCCGGCCCGTCGGGCACCGCCAGCCCGTCGGTCAGACGGGCTTGCAGCAGTTGCTCGGCCCACACCTGAAACCGCGGTGTCTGATCCGGCCACACCCGCTCGGTCAGCTGTTCGGTCTCGCGAGTCGCCTCGATCGCCCACGGCGTCAGCCACCGCTGCATCCCGGTCACCGTGTCCGGGTTCGGTTCGATCGGCTGGTCCTCGTCCTCGGGACTGCGATGACCCTCCCACAGCGTCGCCAGCACCGTCTCCTCCGCGGAGTGCCGGGCCTGTTGGTACAGCCGCTGCGTCGTCAACACGTCCGGGTCGTTGCCCTCGTGGTCGGCTTTCCACGCCGCGATCATCGCGAGCTCGGTCTGTGACTGCGTCTGAGCGATCTCGGCTTCCAGCCGGTTCGCCTCGGCGGTCAGGAAGTCCTCGAACTCCGTGCGGTCCATCTGCGTCAGTTCCTGGGCGTACCGCTCGGTCAGTGCCGTGCGCAGATCGTGAAACATCGGTGTCCTCCTCAGTGTGGGTATCCATAATGCTCTGCGGTGCCGACATCGGCTGCCTCGATGGGTCGGTGTCGGCGAGCAGATCGAACAGATTGGGGGTGTTGTCGTCAGGGGTGGCGTTACGCGCCATGCGTCGAGCTCCTACCAAAGTGAGGTCCGCCCGGCCCGGCCAACGCCGGCCCTCGCGGGGGTGGTTATCGTTTCTCACTGGTCAGAGGCTCGATCTCTGGCCGATCAGTGCCCTGGCAGGTGTGTCCAGCACCTGTCAGGGCCTGAGTCTTCTCACGGCGGGTCCTCGCCGTCGCCTGGTTCAGGCATCAGGTCACTCGACCGGCGGTGCGGGATACGTGGTGATTCGTACGTGGGTGGCGTGGTTGGCGACCGGGTTGCCTCGGCGGAAACGACGCGAGAGGAATGGCGATCACGACTGGCCTCCTTCGGGGGCGTTGTTGTGTGGGTGTCGGTTAGTCGTCATGGTGTTCCGTCGTGGTCAGACTCGTGGTGGTGTGAGGGGGGTGTGCGGCGTTGGCGCAGTGTGGCTTTGGTGACGACGATGGCCCCGGTGATGGTCAGGACCACCAGCAGCACGAAGCACCCGACGAGCGCTATATGGATCAGTGGCGGCATGACATGGCTCTCTCAGGCGTTATGCGGCGGTGGTGTGGTCGACGGGTGGGTCGAACCATCCCGGCGGTGGTGGGGTGCAGGTGTCGGTGAGTGTCTCGGTGTTGGTGTGCTTGTCGGGTGTGCACAGATAGAGCGGCCCGTTGCCCGCGGTGAGTGCTCGCCAGTGGGCGTCGAGGTGGGCGGTCCACCACGACGACAGGGCGGCGGGGTCTTCGCTCAGGCGGGCAGTCTCCCAGGCCTTCCACAGCTCCTCGAGGCGGATGACGACTTCGTCGTGGCGCCACCACTGCGCACACCAGCGGGTGTCGCGGTCGAAACGTCCAGCCTTGATGTGGCTGAGCCAGTTGGTGAACCAGTCGGCGCCGGAAGTGAACCGCCAGTGCGCGCGCGGGTCGTCGTCTGGGGTGTCGGTGGCGGGGGTGGTCATCGGGAAGTCCTTTCGCGGAGGGCGGCGGGTTGGGGTGAGGCAGACAGTGCGGCCTGCTGGGCTGCGCGTTCTGCCCCGCAGGCCTTCTTGGAGGCGTCGATCAGTTCGGCGTAGGGGCCGAGCCAGTAGGAGTTCTTGGTGGTGACGACGGTGCGGTTGCCGGAGGTCGCCAGCACTGCGCGTTCGGCGGGTAGTGCTTTGAGGTCGTCGATCCCGAGAATGGGTTCGCTGGACCAGGATTCGCTGGTGCTGGTCGATCCCAAACCTGAGCTGGAATGCGAGCGGCTGCGGCGGCGGACGTCGCGTTGGCCGATCATGCGGCTCAGCCCGGACAGGTAGGACTCGTTGTTCGATGAGCCGGCGTAGATGTAGACGTTCGAGGAGTCGACGAGCATGTCGAGTTTGTCTTTGGACCACACTTTCGCGGCCTGGGCCAGCGATTGGAGCATCGTGACGATGACGATGCCCTGGCTGCCGAAGTGGGAGTACCAGTCGGGCAGTTCGGGCAGTTTGCACACGTTGGCGGCCTCGTCGAGCACCGCCACGACCGGCACCGGCAGCCGTCCGCCGTTGCGTCGGGCTTGGGCGACGGCGGCTTTGAAGATGGTGTCGGCCAGGGCGGTGGTCAGGGCGGTGGCCGCGCCGGCGCCTTCCATCGACAGGGCGTACATGGTGTCGGTGGAGGTGACGAACGCTTGCGGATCGAACTTGGGCAGGTCGTGGCGGATGTCGTTGCTGCCGACGGTGTTATCGCCGTCGAACCGGACCCGTTGGGGTGGGAGGACTGATCGGGCGTAGGCGGGCACGGTCATGACGTTGATGAACCGGCGCGCCATGTCGTAGAGGCCGTCTTGCTGGCGGGGGTTGAGGTTGGCGGCGGTGTCGATCTTGGCTGCGGCGTCGTGGTGGCCGTGGCGGGTCAAGACTTGGCGGGCGACTTTGAGTGTGGGGTCGGTGAGCCAGCCGTCGACGTGTTTGAGGTCTCCCCCACCGACCGATGCTGCCAGGATGTGCAGGGCCAGTAGTTCTTTGGCGCCGCCGTCGAAGTAGGCGTCGAGGCGTGATCCTTCGGCGGTTTCGGCTCCGGCGAAGATCGCGGCGAGCTCGCGGGCGTCGGAGAGTTCGTGCACGCACCAGAACGGGTCCCACCACCACTGCTGGCCCTGGGTGCCGGCGATGTGTTGGAGGTCGGAGAGCCAGATGGTGCCGCGGGTGCGTGGGGGTTCGCGCCGCTGGGTGCGGTAGGCCCATAGTGCGCGCAGCCCTTGTCGGGTGGTGTCGGCCTTGGCGGCGTGGGTGGTGAGGTCGTTGCGGTCGCGTACCCAGCGGGTGGCGTCGTAGATGTCGGGTTTGTTGGAGGTGGCGAACACGGCTCCGGGTGCCTGGCAGATCATGGGTATGGCGTAGCCGGTGGTCTTGCCTGATCGGGGTCCGCCGATGATGAGTCCGACCCATTCCCAGCTCATGTAGAGCGCGGACTTTCCTGATCCGATCAGCGATCCCAGCGCGAGCCCGTAGTCGAGGTGCCCGGTGATGGCGTCGCGGCCACGCAGGCGCTGCGCGGAGTGCTTGGCGTCGCGGGCGGTGATGGCGTGCAGTTCCCGGGGACGGGGAAGGAACTGTGCCACCTGGTCGAACTCGCGCAGCACGGCGGTGGCGGCGCGATGACGCGCCACGATGACGGTCACCACGGCGGCGGCGATGACCGCGACCACGAGGAGCACGGTGGAGGCCACCGGCCACTGGAATGTGCCGTCGACGGCGGCGGTGGCCGGGTTGATTAGCACTGGGCCGGGCTGACCGGTGAGCCAGCAACCCGCCCGCCAGCACACGTAGACGATCGCCAGCAGCGCGAACACGACTGCGGCGAGGTAGTAGCCGACCATGGACTCGTGTTGGCCGCGGTCGCGGCGATGGGTGGTGCTCACAGCTGGGCTCCGGTGTCGAGGGAGACGCTGGCGCCGACGTCAGGTGCCGGGGTGATCTGCCAGCCGCTGTCGCCGGCGGCGATCAACGCGGCTTCGGGCGCGGGTTCGGTGTCGGCGATGAGCTCGCTGGTCGAGCGGTGCCCGCCCGCTGACGCAGCGTCGTCGACGTCGATGGCATAGTTCGCGGCCGCGGTCGACACCTGGTCGAGCAGATCGGTGTCGGCGACCTCGCCGAGGTCGTTGTCGCGGTCGCGACCAGAGATGGTGTCGGGGTCGACGCCGGCCTCACGTAGCCGCTCATCCCAGGCGTGCGCCCATTGCTCGGCGCGCTGCACGGTGGCCTGGGTCTGGGCTTCCCGGGCGGTGTCACCGCCGCGGGCGGCCTCGGCGGCGGCCTCGCGGGCCAGGTCGGCGGCGGCGTGCGCTCCGGCCCAGCGCGCCATCAGATCCGGTGTCAGCGGGTGGCGTTCGGCACTGGTGTCGGTGTAGCGGGGCGGACGGGCGCCGGTGGCGCGCGCGGAGTTCAGCCGTTGCTGGGCGCGGGTCTGCCGGGCACGTCGCTTGTGCTGCTGGTTGCGGACCTCACGCAGCGCGTCGTCGGCGCGACGGCGGGAGTGACGCATGATCGTGCGAATTTCGTCGAAGATGTCGTCGACTTCGCGGCTGTTGTCCTGGGTGACGTTGTGTGGGTCGAGCATGGTGTGCCTTCCTTCGAGGGGCGGTGTTGGGCGGTCGGCGGGTCAGGTGTCGGCGCGGGGGTAGGTGGCGACCTTCCAGTGGCCGTCGATGCGGACGAGTTCGGCTGTGACGGCGAACTTTCGGTAGGAGGTCACCGTGGCGTCGATGCCGAGCACGGTTTGGGTGACAGTGCCGTGCGCACTGGCCTTCTGCGGTGAGATCAGCACTGCCGAGGCGCCCTCGACGCGGGCGGTGATGACGTCGAGGGAGTGCTTCCAGGCGCCCCACTGGGCGCTGGGCCGCACTGTGGCGGGGCTGTCCGCCGAGGCCAGTGCCTGGCCGGTGAGGGTGGCGCGGGTGCGGCGCAGCGCGTCGGTGGGTGAGGTGTCGGTGGCGGGTTGCCAACTGAACATGGTGGTCACGGTGGTGGTGAACACCCCGATCGGTTCGTCGCGATCGGGCAGGCCCGGTGGGCTGCTGTAGTGCTCGCCGTGGTCATCGTGGCCGTGTGCGGGTTCAGCGGTGTCGTCGCTGCCGGAGCATCCGGCCAGTGCGGCGATCAGCACGATCGCGAGGACGACCAGGAGGTGGCGATGGGGGTGGTGGTTCATCGGTTCTTCTCCGGAAGTCCTTGATCGGCGAACTGTTTGGCGTAGGCGATGACTTTCTGGCCGTACGGGCGGGTCTGGGTGTCGTAGTCGCCGCCGGTGGGTGTTCCGCCGGCGTTGAGGACCGCGCCGACTCCGGCGTTGTAGGCGTAGGCGTAGAGAATTTCGCGGCCCTCGGCGGGTTCCTTCACCCGTCCGGAGGCGATCGCGGCGTCGATCTGTTTGGCGTTTGCGCACGAGAACCGGCCGGCGGCCATGACGGCGTCACCGATGTCGGTGGCCGAGGCGCGGCCGTTGCCGTCGTCGTCTTTGGCCCAGGACGGGTAGGTGTAGTCCATGAACTGCATCGGTCCTTTCGCGCCTGCGGGGGACACCAGGGAGGCGTTGAATCCGGTCTCTTGCTTGCCGATTCCGGCGAGGAATGCCGAGCTGATCTGCGGGCAGAGCACCCCGGCTTTGCGGAACCACGGCTCGTAGGCCGGTGGGACGCGTCCGGCGGCGAGGTTGTCGACTCCCCCGCCGTGCTGGTTCTCGACCGGGCCGCAGTCGGCGCTCTCGTCGGCGCTGATCCCGCCGGTGATATCGGGGGCGGTGTAGACCTCATTGCCGCGGGGCATGCCGTGGCCTTCGACGGTGGCGTGGACGTGGTCGAAGTGGTTCTGGGTGGGGTCGCCGCGGTCGTTCATGATGTTGGACTTGCCGACGGCCGGGTAGTAGGTCTGACGCCAGATCGTGTACTCGAGCTTGAAGTGCTTCTTGTTGTCGAGGATGTATTTGTTGACGGCGTTGCCGAGCGCGATCCCTTGTGCGGAGGTGTAGTTGGGGATCATGACGTCGACGGCGCGGCCGGACGGGTGGTCGTTGTAGCCGCCGCCGTCGGCGCGCCAGCCGCCGATGGTCTGGATCTGGGGGAACTTGGCGGCGATCGCGCGGGCGAGGCGGATGGTGTCGACCTGGAAGTGCGCTTCGGAGCCCTTGGACTTCGGCAGCGGCGGCAGCGGGCCCGACGGCGCCGACGGTGCGGGCGGGCCGCTGGGGGCGCCTGCCGGTGGCGGCACCGCGGCGGCGTTGAGGAACGTGCCTGCGGGAGCGGGTTTCTTGCCGGTGACCCCGGCCTTCTTCGAGGTGGTCGGCCAGGCGCCCCAGCCCTGGGAACCCAGGACGCGGTTGGCGACCTCCATTTGCTGTTCGCGGGTGGCTTTGTCGGCGGTCGGCGCGTACTGTCCGCCGCCAGCGCCGGTCCAGGTCGACGCCGCGAACTGCAATCCGCCGTAGTAGCCGTTGCCGGTGTTGATCTTCCAGTTGCCGCCGGATTCGTGCTTGGCCACGGCATCCCAGTCGGCGGCAGTGACCACGTCGGCGGCGGGCAGTACCCGGGGTGCGGTGAGCACCCGCGGCCCGCCCGGTTGGGCCGGAGCTCGTCCGGCCGGGGCGGCGCCGGGTTCGGGGCTGGTCGACACCCACCCGGCTGGATCGACCGAGCGGCCGCCGGTGAAGTCGCGGTGCCCGCCATCCCACACCTCGAAATGCAGGTGCGGGCCGGTGGATTGGCCGTCGTTGCCGAGCTTGGCGATGTGTTGTCCGGCGGTGACTTTCTGGCCGGCTTTGACCAGCACGCCGTCGGCGAACATGTGCCCGTAGACCGTGGACCACACGTGCCCGTTGATGTTGTGGGTGAGCACGATCCAGTGCCCGAACCCCGAGGCGGTCCCGGCGGCGGTGACGGTGCCGTCGGCGGCGGCATAGATCGGTGCGCCGAGTGCCCCGGCCAGGTCGATACCTTCGTGCATCGCCCCGTCGCGTGGGCCGTAGCCGGAGGTGATCTGAAAGTCCTTGACTTTCATCGGCTTGACCTTGGCGCCGGGTGAGAGGGAGGCGTCGGCGGGTTGGTCGATGCCGCTGGTCAGCGGCAGACACGCGTCGTCGTCGCCGGCCACGGAGATGATGACCGTGCACGAGGCGAAGAACCCCATCACCAGTGCCAGCAGCGGCACCAGCAGTTTGGAGGCGTTGCCCTCACCCACGAGGCAGACCCCGATAGTCGGCGGTGGTGGTGTCGAGGTCGCGGACGTGCTCGGTGAGGGCCTTGTTCATCGAGCGCATGACGTCGAGGCGGGTGGCCCATTCGCGGTCGCGGGCGGTGACGTCGCGGCCGACCCCGGCTGCCCGGCACCACCGCATGACGCTGTTGGTGCCGGCGCCGATGTTGGCGGCGACGTCGGCGGCCGCGGCGGTCAGCGACAGCGATGTGCGAGCGAGTAGCTCGGCGACGGCGCGCACGGCCAGTCGCCGGACTTCCTCGGAGTGGGCGGTGCGGCGAGGGTTGGGTTCGACCACCCAGTCCTGCACCTGTTCCCAGGCGCTGGGTTGCGGGTCGATCGGGGTGGCCACCCCCGGGTCGCTGTCGGTGCTCATGCCGCGGATCCGGATTTGGCGCCGCGGCCGCGGTTGAAGCGCTTGTTGGTGTTGTGCATCTCGGTGGCGCGCTCGGTGGCGGTCAACCGCATCTGCACCGGGATACCGGGCTGCTCACCCTCTTTGATCAGGAACTTGCCCATACCTGGCGGTACGGTGTTGGTTTCGGTGCCGGTCGCGCGGACCCCGTCGGCCCAGTCGGTTTCGCTGATCTCGGAGACGACCGGGTCGTCGATGCCGCGGGTGGTGGTGGCCCACTCGGCGAGGGTGGCGGCTTCTTTCTCGTTGAGGTTGACCTTGCCCTCCATCAGCGAGGCTTCGTCCTCGGGCAGCGGGAAGCACACCTTGACCCGGGCGCGGTCGAGAAAGCCCATGGCGCGCTGGCGATCTTCCATCGAGTCGAACGCTTGGAGGTCCTTGACGGTGTGGGTGGTGAACAGGCTGCCGGTGCCCTGTTCGCGCTGGACGCGGGTCACTTCGTCGACGCGCCACACGATGCCGTTGCCGACACCGAGCACCAGCGAGAACTCGTCGCACACCAGGTCGTAGTTGCGGGGCTCTTGCAGGCCGTGATCGGAGAGCAGATGCGAGGCTTCGACGGCGGAGAATCCGTCCGACCAGCACGCCAGGAGTACTGCGGCGCGCAGCTTGCGGGCGTTGGCCGGCAGCCGGGACATGTCCACGCACACCCCGAGGGCGTCGATGTCGATGGGCTCTTTGGTGGGGGCGTTGAAGATCTCGCCGAACTGCCCCGACACCAGCTGGTCGAGTGACTGGCGCAGGTTTTCGGTCAGCAGCAGGTAGCGGTCGACGGCGATCGCGTCGTGGGGTCGACGCCCCAGGGCGCCGGAGGCATCGAGGAGGTCTTGGTGGGCGCGGCGCAGTTCGGGATTGGTGTCGGCGTCGCGGGCGGTGGCGTCGATGAGAGTCTGCGGGACCTGGCGCAGCAGGTTGAGCACATCGCCCGGCAGGGGCGCATTGGTCAGGGTGAACTCGTTGGCCGTGCCGTAGAGCACCCGCAGGGCGGTGGTGAGCAGCGTCTCCTCGTGCGGAGCGATGGGACGTCCGGAGCTGATCTCGAGCAGGCCGGTGGCGGCGGTGACCTGGCGTGCCCGCATTTCGCGTTCGGCGAGCTGGCGGGCCGCGGCGGGCAGTCGGGCGATGAGGTTGCCGAAGGTGCCCACGGCCAGCGGGTTCATCGGCGAGTCGAATCCGACGCTGGTGACCTGCGGGGTGACCGGGGTGATGCCGTCCTCGCGGTACTGCACCCGGCCGTTGTCGTCGTGCAGGACCATCTGGCGCATCATGTTGACGAAGTCGGGTCGGTGATCGCCCATGATGAGCGGGCGGACCCCGGTCGCGAGGTCGTGGCAGACGATGCGCCGGTTGAGGGTGCTTTTGCCGAATCCGTTGAGGCCGAACACCATCGCTGAGGGTGCGGTGATCTGTCCGGCTTCGAACCAGCCGATCTGGTCGAACCCGACGGGTTGTCCGGTGTCGAGGTGCGAGCCGACGGGCGCGCCGTCCAGGGGGGCTGAGGCGCCGATGGGGAACGGGTAGAACCCCGGCACGTGCGCGGTGGTGCCGCGCAGTTCGTTGGGTCGGCGCACGTGGGCGACGCGGCCGCCGCCACGCCCGTCGAAGCCCCGGTTGGTGCGGATCAGGGCGGGCACGTCGAACTGGATCGGCCGGGCAATGGCGGCTTCGTGGCTTTCCCGCCGGCGGGCGTCGTTGCCGAGTTTCTGTCGGGCGAGGTAGCCGTTGACTCCACCGCTGCGGGCGGTGTCGAGCAGGTCCTCACGGGTGTCGTCGTCGTAGAACGTGGTCGGTTTGGCCGAGCGTTCTTTGGTGCTCGGCCGGGTGGCCGAGGCGGCACCGGCATCCAGGCGCAACGTCGAGGGCGCGGTGTCGCCGTCAGTGGCGGCGGTGGTGGGTGTGCGGAGGTCAGTGACAGTCATGGTGGGGCGTCTCGCAATCGGTTAGCGGTGGCGGTGGCGCAGGGCTTCGTCGGTGATGTCGCCGTGTTCGGGCAGCAACACCCCGAGTCCGATGCCGGCGGCGAACAGTTCGGCGTGGCGGTCGTAGCCGTTGCGCACGCCGAGGCGGGCGAACAGCGGCAACCGGGCACGCAGGGCGTCCACTGACGGCGCACGAGGGATCGACGACGGTGTACGAGGGCGCGGCTCGGTGATCGTCAGCGTCGCGCCGAAACGCTGCAGGGTGGGCTGAAAGGTCGCCCGGATCGGGTCGTCGGGGGCGATGGTCTCGGCGATCCGGGTCGCCCGCCAGGTGATCGCCAACCGGGTGCGCGGGGTGGTCGGGTCACGCTCGAGCAGCTGGCCCAGTACCGGACCCATCGCGTGGGGCGGTTCCAGCACGTGCGGAGCGATCACCCATGTCGCCGAGACCAGGTCGTTGTGGCAGAACACATCCCGCACCCGGTGTGGTGTCGAGTCCGGCGCGATGTCGGCGAACGCGGGCGCTGCGTCATCGACCAGACCGCCGCGGTAGGCCCGCACCCCGACCGCGGCGACCTGCGCTGCGGTCAGCGGTGTGGTGGGCAGCCCGGCGGCGTGCAGGGACCCGATCAGGGTGTGCAAACGCCGGCCCACTTCCACGGCCATTTCGTCGGGTGTGGACTTCATTGCTGAGGTGGCCGCCACGAACGTCACCGCCAGATAGGTGTCGGTGGCGAGGTCGGCGACGTCGAGGCGGTAGTGGTGATCTGTGTCCATCCACTGCCGGTGGGCGGTGTCGGTGCGCGGGAAGGTATCGGCGACGGCGGTGACCGCGACGACATCCCAGGCGTCGGCACCGAAGTCGATGCGGGTGAAGTCGCACAGCTGTTGCCAGTCGCGCAGCGTCGCGCCGGTCGCGGCGAGGATCACCGTGTAGTGGCCGGTGGCGTGTGCCCGGATCAGGCCGTAGTCGTGACCGCCGGCCGAGCGGTGCTCGGTGATCGACAGGACGGTGCTGATCTGGGGCAGCGTCGTCGCCGAGGTGGACAGGCGGGCGCGTGAGCGCTGGAGCAGCGAGGTCAGGGCCGGGAGCGTCGGCATCGCAGGGTGGTCCTTTCTGTCCTGGTTAGGCGGCGAGCTTGTCGGAGACGGTGCTCTCTTCGGAGAGCACGACACCGAAACCCAGTCCGGCGCAGAAGGTGACGAGTTGTTCGTCGCGGGCCGGTTCGAGTGGGGTGGCCGCCGAGAGGCCCAGATCGGTGACGAGGGTGTCGATCTTCTGGGTATCGGCGCCGATCGGGCAGGTGGCGGTCACGACCATCGACACCCGGGTCACGCCCGCACCGCGGGCCTGTTCCTGGCGGGCGCCTTCGGCGCTGTCCAGGCGCACCAATGCGCGTTCGGGCAGTTTGCCGACGTGGGTGCGCACAGCCTGGCGGGCATCGTTGTGGTCTTTGTTGACGATCGTGGTGGCTTGGGCCGGGGTGTAGGGCTGGTAGACGAAGGTGACCCGCTTGCGAGGCACGTCGCTGTGCGGGGACAGCAGATCAGCAAGCACGTTGGAATCGAACGGCGCCTCGGGTTCGTTGCGCATCGTCCACGACATCGACTGCGCCGCATCGTGAAGCAGGCGGCCGTGCTGGTCTGAGGCCGAGGTCGGTCCGCAGTCTTCCCACCGCAGGCGCATCGGTTCACCGCTCATCAGACCGATCTCGAGGTCGAGCTCGTCGGCCGGGGAGAAACTGCGGCGGGCGATCGCGCAGATTTCGCGTTCGAGCATCGGCCGCACCCGCAGACCGGCGGCGTGGCAGTAGTCCCGAATCCGTCCGAGACGACGCGCCAACTCGTTGCCCATGTCGGTGGCATCGCGTTTGCGGTGCATGGTGTCCGCGCGCCAGGTCAATCCGATCCGGGCTTCCAGGCGCACTTCGGCGGTCGGTACCGCTTCGGTGGCTTCGATGATGATCTTGCGGGCCAGCGCCGGTGCTGTGTCCTTGAGCCGGGACCGCACGATTGTCGAGGCCCGCATCCCCGACTCGGGCAGAGTCTCCATGGTGATCGTCGCGGCCACGAAGTCCGGCGATTGCCCGAGGAAGGTGAGCATGTCGCCGAGGCGGGCGACCCAGCGATCGCGCACAGGCTGGTCATTCCACTCCCCGCCCTGGGGCCAGGTCCGCAGCACCAGGGTGTAGAAGTTCTTCGACGACAACCTGATCAGACCGAACGGTGCCGACCCGTCGCCGGGTGAGAAGTCGAACGTCTCGGCCGTCGCCAGCGGCCCCGGTAGTGGGGTGCCGTCGGGGATCATCGTGAACGGCCCGGACCGCAGCAGAGTTTCACCGGCACAGCGGGCCTTCGACACCGAGCGTGCACCCATGCCCAACTCCCAGGCTGAGCGGCCCCGCAGCGACACCACCAGCGGCACAAACAGCACTGCCAGCGTGAACGGCAGCCCGAAGAACTTGATCACACCGGGCAGCGGCAGCATCAGGCCCACAACGGCGACGAACATGAACACCAGCAGCACCATCGTCGAGAACATGGTGAACCCGAACGCGCCGGAGGACCGGAACGCCGCGGCCGGGCGGTACAGCAATCGGCGGGTGCTCGCTTTGTCTGTCATGACAACCTCTTTCGACAGTCAGAGAGATGGGGTGGGCGGCTAGTGCGCCATGGCGTGTTCGTTCCAACCCGAGCGCATCGGCGGCGGACTACTCAGTGACGGGTCGGAGCTGGTGGATTCGACTTCGGATTCGACGCTGTCGGCGACGGTTTGCATGGCTGCCCCGGCGAGTCCGCCGGCCGATCCCATCGCGTCGCCCAGCCCGGAGGTGGGACCGCCGCCGCCACCGCCGCCGGAGCTGGCCTGTCCGCCCTGGCCGCCGGAGAGGGCGGGTTGCGCGCCGGGTCCGCCACCGCCCGATGGCGGTGGTGGTGAGGGTGCCGATGCCGTGGAGATACCGCCCGAGGGTCCACCGCCGCCGCGACCGGCGATCGAGGACATGCCGCCCGCGCTCGCACCGCCGCTGGCCCCGGCGGTCGCCCCGCCCGAGGCAGCCATGGCCGCGACCTTGCCCGCCGCGACGCCGGCACCGATGGCCGTGCCGGCTGCCGCGGCACCCGAGCCGCCGCCACCCATGCTCGCCACAGCAGGGGCAATCAGGCGCATCAGTGCGGGTAACACGAACGCGCACAACATCATCAGCACCATGCCGAGCACGACCTGTTGGGCGTTGTCTTTGGAGGCTCCGGCACGGAAAGCCACGAAGTAGGTCAGCGCGCCGACGGGTTTGAACAGCAGGAACGCCACCGACCAGGCGACGAGCCGCTGGTAGCTCTGTGACCCGGGGCCGGTGCCGGAGAATGCCGCGGCCACCGGGAGCGCGGCGACGACCAGCAGCAACATCGCCTCGCGCACCACCAGCAACGCCAACTGCAAAAAGGCGCCGAGGAATCCGACGAGGGCGAAGATGCCGATGGCGGTGGTGCCCAGCGCGGAGTTGGTCAGCAGGTTGAGTTTGAGGAAGTTCTTGATGGTGTCGCCGTTGCCGCCGCCTGCGGTCACCGATTCGCTGACCAGCCAGTTGGAGATGCCGTCGGCGATCTGCCCGCCGACGGTCAGTGCCAGCGGGATCGCGGCGGTGGCCATCGCCGAGCGGAAGATCAGTTTGAAGCCCTCCTCAGCGTCATCGGCCATGGAGCGCTTGCGGTCGATCATCATCCGCAGGCCGAAGAACATCAGCGAGAACGTCAGGCCCACGATCTGGATTTGCAGAGTGTGGTCGTGCACTTCCTGCATGAGGGAAGACTTGTTGTCTAACTGCGGGTTCGGCAGCTTGATCCACCACGCCAACGCCCACGTCAGGATCGTCTGGTAGCCCTCGAGCAACGAGTTGACGATCTTCTCGAACGACCCGCCGACCACACTGCCGGCCACATTGCTGGCCGCGTTGCCCGCGGCGCCGCACACCGCGCGGCTCAACGGGCCCGCGACGTCGCACAGCGGGTTCGCGGCGGCCCTGCCGGCACCGACCCACGACGACACCGTCGCGACAATCAGCGCCACCACGACCGCTACATGGGTCCGGCGGCCGGTCAGAAAAGTGCGCAGACGCCCCCGTCGGCCGGAACGCGTTTCCCAGAGGTGAGAGTCGTTGTGGTGGTTCACCATGGGGTCCACCCATCGCCAGTGGTCGAAATCAGCAGGCGGCTGGGATCGTTGCCGGGTTCGGGGACCACCCATTTCCACTGACCGTCGCGCCAGACCATGTCGACACCGACCGAGATGGCGGTGAAGCCGTCGTCACGATTGAGAGGTTGGGCGAACTCGACGTGGGCGAAGTCCTTCGAGTAGGTGGTGATACGGACCGCGACCGGCACATCCCGCATCTGCGCGGGCAACTCAGGGTTACCGGCATAGACTTGCGCGCCATTGGTGCGCAGAGTGTCGGCCTCGGGACGAGCGGCCTCAGAGACCACGGCTGCGCGATCAAGGAGCGCGACGTTCTGATCATCAGGTGCCCAGGTGGCGCGCTGGCCGATCTGCCAGGCCGCCAGCGCCGCGCCCTGCGGGGTGTGGGCAAACCCGGTGGGTACCCCGTCTGTGCTGATCGCGGTCGGACCGTCCGAAGTGGAGAACGGGATCGTCGCGCCGTACACGCGCTGCCACATCAATCCCTCCGGTGGTGGGAGCACAGCCTCAGGCTCATCGGTGTCCGAGGGATCGGTGGTCTGCGGGAGGACCTGGCCGAGCGGGTTGGTCGGGGTTTCCACCCGGCGGCCGCGGGTGTCGGTGGTGGGCACCCCGAACGCGTCGTCGGGCAGTCGGGTGACCGGGGTTTGCGGCGTACCCGACGTCGGTGTGTCCGTGGCGGTGACCTGTGGCGGAGCCGACGTATCGTCATCGTCGCCGCGGACGGCGACCAGCACGGCCATGCCGATGACGATGGTCAACACCAGCAGCGACAGCACCAGGGTGGTGCCTTTGTAGCCGCCGGACTGGCGCAGTGAGTGCAGCGCCGCAAGGCGGCCGAGGTCCTCGCGAGGATCAGGGGTGCTCATGATGGTTAGGCTCCTGTCAGTGCGACCATGTCGGTCGGCGTGGCCGTGATCGCGTCCACCGGTGAGGCGCCCGCCGCGGCGTCGGGCAGCAGCAGCCGCCAATCACCGAACGCGGGCGCCCACACGACCGTGGTGTGGTTGACCGTCATCGAGCCGTCCGGCAGCCGGGTGTAGATGTCGGCCGATGCCTTGTCGGGGGTGAACGCGGTCAGTTTCCAGCCCTGCACCTGCGGGGCCTGACCAGCGGGCACACCCGATGTGGTCGACAACTGAATGCGGTTGGTGATGAAGTCATCTCGTGCTTGTCCAGGTGCGATGAGTTCACGGACCACCTGCGGCCACTGGTCATCGAGCGCAACCGAGAGACGCACGATGGCATTGACCGCGGCCAGCCCAGCTCCCGGCGGTGTGCGGTCGAACCCTTCCGGAGCGACGGCATCTGTCACCTCGGTGGGGCCTTCGGCGGCTTGGGGAATGCGCATGCCGTTGAACTCCACCCATCGCAGCTCGGTGGGTGGCGTCGTCAACGGAATCTGTTGCGGCGTCGACGGTGTGGCGGTGTCGGGGTCTGATCCGCATCCGGTCAGCAACCCGGCCAGCGCGTAGGCGGCAACGAGAGCGGCGATCAGCCGAAGACCAGCACCGCCGCGGCGAGGTTGCCGGCGATCGCGACCACCCACACCCCGAAGATGATCTTGGTGAACCACTCCCCCGCGGTGATCTGTGCGAGTGGATGCTCGCGCACCTTGTCGAACGCGATCGAGGCGCCCAGAAAGACCAGATGCACGAGTGCGAGCATGTTGGCTACGAACACGAACCAGCCGCCGATCAGGGTGATGTTGTTCATCACCTCGGTAGGCAGTTTCGCGTACGCCACTGTCATGGTGGTGTTCATCGCTGTAGCTTTCGGTCCGCACGGCTCACCCCTGCCCGCCCGCAGCCTGGATGATCGTGGCGCTGGCCGCGATCACCATCGTCCCGACGATCGCGCCGATCGCGATCTTCACGCCCTTGTTGTCACCGCGGTCGGTGATCTTGTCGAAGGCGATGAAGCCGCCGCCGACGACGATCGCCACGGCGGTGGCGAAGTAGGCCAGGAAGGTGACCCACCCGCCGAATGTGTTGAGCCGGTCCGACAAACCGGGAATCGGGATGGGGTTGAACGCCACGTAGGTGGTGGTGGCTTTGGCCGAGGCCAGCGTGGACTGGAGCATGATCTCTTCCTTCTCGTGAGGGTGGAGGTTGTGGAGTTGTGCCGTTATGGGGTTGTGCCGGCGTCGCCTGACATCACCGCGACTGCGGCGTCACGAAGGCCCTGGCCGACGGCGGCGATGTCCGGGGCGACGACGGTGCGCGGATCGGTGCGCCGCGCCGCTGGGGCCGGGTCGGGACCGGTCGAGGGCAACTCGTTGAGCGGGGTGTCGACGAGGAAGTCGTGCCAGGCAACGTGCCACACGTGCGCGAAAAGCCCGGACCCGACAAGCAATTCCCGATCGCGGCGGAGCCGGGCGGTCGGCTTTCCCTTCCGCCCGGCTACCAGCACCAACCCCAGCAGCTGCACATGTGCTGGCGCATTGTTCGTCGCGTACTGGCGCGCGGCCAGCGACGCCGCGGCCAGGCCGCGCGCCGATTCCCGCGCAACGAGTACCGCAAACGGCGGCTCATCGGCCCGCCCTGGCCACAACTGGCCGGAATCGCCGACATGCTCGAGCTGGGCCGCGAGCGTGGACACTCCGGCACCGCCATGACAGCCCACGGCCGCCACCAGATGCGCCGGTAACCGTGTCGTGCGCCGCCCCAGCATCTCCGACGCGCTCGGCGGCAAAATCGACGCACCCCGAATCGCTCCGGCGTTGTGCGCCGACACCGTCTCCACACTCGCGGCCATCGTTGTTATGCCCCCTTCGGCGTGAGCTGCGGGAAGGTGACCTTGAGACCCGGGACTGCCTTCTCCGCCTGTCGGGAGAGGTCGACGGCAGCGTCGGTGACGGTCTTGCGCACCTGATCGGCGGCACCACCGAGTGCCTTGTAGGGGGCGTCGGCCTGCTCCGCGGTCCAGTTGGCGGTGTAGGTCTGGTCGCCGATGGTGGTCTCGGCGTTGACATCGCCACCGACGTTGACCTGGTAGTGCACTGCGGGCAGACCAGCTTTGGCGGCTTGGCCGGCGGGCAGATGCACCTCGAACTGGTTGGCGCCGGGATTGGGCAGCGGAGCCGATTGCGGACGCGGCGGTTGCGGGACGCGGCGGTTCGGGTCGGGCTGGCCGGGCAGCCCGGGCTGACGCGGGTTCGCACCCGGATCTCCGGCACCCAGGGCGTGCGCGAGGAGTCCACCGGCCGTTCCACCGGCTACACCGCCGACGATCGCCGCGGGGATACCCAGGGCCGCGGCACCGATCGCCGCACCGGCGGCCGCACCGATCGCCGCGCCCGTTCCGGTGTGCGCGCCGGGGAAGGGCACCACCATGGTCGACCCGATGACGGCTCCCACGCCGGTACCGATCAACGCGCCACCGACACCGCCGGTCACTGCGGCGGGCACGCCGAGGGCGACCGCACCTGCGGTGCCGCCGAGCGCCACACCGATGATGGTGGCGGCAGCCTGGCGGGACGCTTCGTCCTCGGGAACCCCGACCGAGATGAGGCCCTGGGCGATCTTCGCTTCGCCATAGGCCGACCACTCGTTGATCGAGACCCGCTGACGGTCGGTCAGCCAGGGAGCATCGCGTTTGAGCTGGTCTTCCTCGACGAGGAAGTTGCCCACGCGCAACGTCTTCGGGGGCGGGGCAATCGGGCGGACCGGCGCGACCGGGCGGGGCAGGGTGTAGGCCTGCGGCGGCGCCGGGTTGTAGACGGTGTCGTAGTTGGGCTGGTTGTACGCCTGCGGATCGGCGTAGGGCCGGTATGGCGCTTCCCGGGGCGGTGCCGGGATAGCGCCCGGACCGGGGTTGTAGTTGTAGCTCGGCGCAGTCTGCTGCGGAGGTGCGACCGGTGGGGTTGCGTCGTCGCCGCCACCACCGCCGACCCCACCCTGCTCGAATCCATCGTCGGTCTCGCCCTGGTCGATACCGCCCTGTTCGTAGGCTGCGGCCGGGCTGTCGACCAGGAGGGTGGCGCCGAAGGAACCGGAAACCATCAGCGCGGCAAGCACTGTCCCGACGAATGGGGTGGCTGGTGGGGCGGTGCGGTGCCGGCGTTGTGCCCGCGACCGCCGGGGCGGGGTGTCGAACCGCGGAGACGTGACCGCTGGTGAGGTGATGTACATGGGAGGGGGTGACCTTTCTATTTCTTGTTTCGTGTGACAGACGCGATGTAGGTGCGTTCGCCGATCTGGGTGGTGGTGATGTTCTGGACATCGGGGTCGGGGTCGCGGGTCCCGTCGGGCAGGATCAACGTGACCGCCACGCGATAGGTGTTGGAACCGGTCTCCTCAATCGACAGGCAGTACCGCGCTTGGGGATTGAGCGTGTCGATGCTCGACTGCAAATCGACCGCGCTGCCGATGCCCTCGACATTGGACGAGGCCATCGCCCGCGCGGCCGGTCCCGAACGCCAGTGGAAGTAGGCGTAGTTGAACGCTTTGATCACGTTCGGCCCCGACGTCAGGTCGCCCGGGTCGCGGCCGGTAGTGGTGGCTCCATCACTGGTCGAGGGGCATTCCACCGCATCGGAGAACGGGTCCGGGGTATCCATCGCAGCAACCGGATCGGTGATGCCGTCCTCGCCGCCGCCGCTGACCAGGCCCCGGATCATGACTGCGATCGCCACTAGCCCCATGACCGCCACCACAACGGCAGCCGCCACGATCAGCAGCCACCGGCGGTCCCGACGTCGAACCGGGGTCGGAGCGGGCGCACTTCGTGTGAATGGCGCTGCGGCATAGACGTTATCGGTGTACGGGGGCTCCTCGACTGCGGGCTCGGCGACCTCCCCGAAATCGGCGTCATCAGATTCAGCGTCATCGAGTTGGGCGTAGCTGTAAGTGTCGTCGACCTGGTCAACGCCCCCTGCTGTGATGTCCTGCTTGGGGCGCGTCGGGTCGTCAACCCACTCCGTGAGCTGGTCGGAGTGAGGCTCGCTGGTGTGCAGCCAGGACTGCACGCTCGGGTCGTTCTGCCAATCAGTGCTCATCCGAACGTCACCTCGTTCCCGTGGCGGTATGCGCGGGTCCAGCGATCGCACGCGGCGAGGTGCCAGTGCAGGGGATGTTCATCGCCGAACACACCGCGCCGGACCGCGGTCAGCGAGAACGGATCGATAGTGTGCAGCGTGTCGTCGAACACGTCGCGGTAGGTGGCGCCGACCAGCAGCTCGTCCGGCAACGAGCCGTTCGAGCCGACCACCAGCACAACGCTGTTCGCGTCGAGGCGGTAGCCGCGGTCACCGGGCAGTACGCACCGCGCCCGTTCGTCGTAAGCCTCTTTGAGCCGCGTGATGCTGAGGCCGTTGCCCATCCCCCATCGAGTCGACGCGCAGCCGTTCTCATCGGTCAGGACCACCGACGTGGCCGGGTCGGTGACTGCGGTGATCAGATCGATGGGACTCAACCACGCCGGCTCACCACCCTGCGGGTTGATGGGACGGTTCGGATGGCCGGGGTTGTGAGAGGCATGTCCCCCGAACGGGGGCCGGATTGCACTGTCACTGAACATGTACTCGCTCCTTCCGGAGTGATTCGTTGAGTGCGCTAGTGGAGAGGAAGGGTCTAGCTGGAGGTGGTGGTTCGACCACCACCACAAGCGCGGCACAACCCGCGCCCGCACACGCGGGAAGGGCTGGCCGAGAGGACGGTCAGACTCATTGCGAGGCCCCGCTGAGGAACGGCGGAAGGCCGGACGCGCCGCCAGGAGGTGTGGATTGCGGGACCGGTGAGGACTCCGAGGGAACGGTCTCGGCCGGAGCCGATGGTGACGAAGTGTCGAGCTCCCACGGATACGCCGGTTCCGACGTCGCAGCGCTCGGCGGCAACGACGTCGTGGTCAACGATGGAAGAGTCGACGAACCGGACCCCTCGCCGAACAGCCACGAAAAGTCATCGCTGCCGCTGCCGCTACCGGACGAGTTCGACGAACCGCCGTCCTTGCCGGCGATGTCGCGCGCGGCCGCCACGATCCAATCCCCGATCAGCTTCGTCGGGGGCTGGCCCGTCGGTGTGGCCGATACCTGCGAGTACGACGTGTGCTGCTTGGCGGCATCCCAGTACTTCAACAGCGAGGACACCTTGAACAGGTCGGAGTTCGCCTGAAACTCGGACTTGAACGCGGTAAACGCCTCAGAGACAAGGCGTTTCTGCGTTGCCGGTGGAACCAGCGTAACCGCTGCCTGGCCCAGCTTTGCGCCCAGAATGCCGACGATGGCCAGTGGATTCGCAGCACCCGCAGTAGCGATCGCGGCGATGGTGCTCGGGGTGGCGACTGTCTGCACAACGGTCTTCACCGCGTTGAACCCGATCGTGCCCACCTTGATGACCGCCGACAACGCGTCCTGGACACTCGGCAACGGCGTACGAGGGTCTGAGGCCACGGCCAACCGCTCGGACAGGGTCTGTCGCGGTTGATAACTCACGGATTCGAGATTGTTCTCCGGCGCCTGGACATCCTCATTGACCACCGGCACCGCGGTCTTCACTGCGGTCAATGCCAGCGCTTCGGCGATCGTCGACAACGACCCGATCGGATCGTCCGGGTTGAGTTCCGATTGACCCGCGATGTTGGTGACCAACCGCGCCAGCGGTGCGTTCGCCGGGGCATCGCAGGCGAGGTCGCCGGGCGTGCACGCGGACAGATAGCGTCCCGCGATGGCCTGGTACGACGTGTCCTCGACATCGCCGGCCGGAGCGATGCCGCCACCCGGGGCGTTGGTCGTCGACGCCGCCACGACCTTGGATACGTTCGTGCCGCTTGTTCCCGGCACCGGGTCGGGAGAGGTCTGCCCCGGCTTGCCGGGAAACAACGAAGCCCCTTCGGGACGGCCGGGATCGCCGAGGTTGGCCAGCAGGGCCAGTTTGTCGGCGCCGATCGCTGCTTTGCCACCAACGATGTCGTTCAACACGATCCGTGTGACGTGAGCGCCCTGGGAGTAGCCGACCAGACCGAACTTCGTGGCCGGGCACGCGGCGGCCTTCTCTTTGATCCAGGACAGTGTCTTGGCGACCGCGCCCTGAACCGACTGCTCGTACGGGACCTTGCCGCCCGCTACGGCACCACCGAAGCCGGCGTCGTAGGGCACGTACGCGCGGTCCATATCACCGCGGGCGGCCGTGATCGCCGGGTGCAGTATCTGAGACAGGAAGCCCGCATCCTTCGACGGATCGGCGTCTGGCGACGACTGGCCGGTGCCCTGCACCGCATACACCATCAGACCAGGGCAGCCCCCCGGCTGCGCCGGCGCGGCAGACACGTTCCCGACCCCGACATTGGCCAGGGCGATGACGGCCGTCGCCATGACTGCCAAGGTCGCCGCCCAGCTCGAATGTCGCGACTCCTGTCCACCCCTCTGGACAGGACGATGCATCTCTACACTGGTCACCGGGACAGCCCCCCATCGACAGACAGGGAGCTGTCTCCTCGGGTGACCACGCGTGAGCCGTTCGACGGCAAATCAATCGCGCTCGCGCGTAGTCGCCAACCACCACTCCGGAGAGGGACTGTTCGACGGCAATCTGACCGTCCCTCTCCGGAGCCTGGGACCTGTGCCATCGATCGAAAGTCGACAGCGACACGCCCAGACCAATCTGGCCCACGAGGATCGGGCTCAAGAAGGTTCGTCATGCGAGTTCCTTCACTCCAAGGGTTTCCTCGAAGCTGTAGGAGCAGCCCACCCAGACGACCGTTGCCCGCGCATACCCGCAGGTACACTGAGCAACGCCCGCCTCGATGCCCGCACTTACCGCATCGAGCTGGTAATCACCCGGTCCGGACGCCGTTCGAGTCGCCAAACTTGGCAGCGTCCGGCCGGGGTCAAACTTCGAGACAGAGACCCTGTGCCTACATGGTGTACATGGGTCTCGCCAGGTGCCAAAAGCCGCTCAATCGGCAACTTGACCCGTGCAGTAACCGATCAATATCGACCGTCGATACGTACTATAACCCGACAGTAGACCGATTGAAAACCGAAGTTAGGCAATCATTGGTGGCATACCGTAGGGGGCACGCCCCGGACCGGTCTATAGCGCCTAGAGTGCGGGTGTGGCCGATGCTTTGCGCTTTGGGCGCCTCGTGCAACGGCGCCGGCAGGAACTGGGAATGTCGCAAGCCGATGTAAGTCTCGCCGGCGGGCCGAGTGACCCGACTATGCGACGCCTCGAGCAAGGTTTAATGGCTAAACCGCGGTTCGTCACGTTGACCAAGCTGGACGCTCCGCTGCGGTGGTCCCCCGGAAGCGCCGCGCGCGCATTCGAGGGAGGTGACCCGGTACCTCTGCAGGACGAACCCACGACCGATCTGGCCCCGGGCACGAATGATCCGGTCTCTTCTCGCCCCACACGTCCTCTGACGCCCTCTGCTTACGGCGTGTTCATTCGAACCGACGCGCTGGCCGAACTCGCTCGGAAGGTACGCGCAGTCGATGACCTGTCGCCTTCGCTCGACGAGGACCAGCGCGTTGTGGTTGCGAATCTTCGTCATGCGACCGACAGGTTGACCCGAGCGTGGATAATCAGGCAAGCAGAAATAGCGCGTCGTGATGACACTCTCGCTGATCTAATCCTTGTTCTTGACGATCATCTACGAATGCCACCACCGGAAGGCGAGTCCACCTCTGACAGCGATGACCTCAACTACTTGAGGTGGCTAGCCGGCTACCCGATGCCAATGCCTCAGGTTCGGCGATACGAAGCGCGGTTCGCTGAGTTCGTAGCGAGTCAGTCAGAGCAAGCGGACTGACACAAACTTGGAGTTTCCTCAGGTGCTGCTAGGTGCGGTGGCCCAGCGGGCCGGGTTGGTCTACTGCAACCTCCAACCCGACCCGCGAGCACGATCCGGCAAGACCAGTCTTTAGGCTGCGCAGTCATTGGACATCGCGCCGCGCCACAAGACGCCATTGGTGGTGGCAAACCGAAGTTACACCGATATTAGACCAAAATAAAGGGCGTGCTCTCTGCGCGTCCGTCGAAGCGGGTGAGTCCCAGGCTCGCCCGCAACGGTATGGATTGGCAATTCCCTGCGGGCCCGTTGCTTCGTTCTGATACGAACCCAGATATCAGACGCCCTTCGGCGACCCTCACCTATCGAACTGCGTTTAGTTGCGCGGACCCATCACCCCTCCCCCGCGTGACTGCAGGGACGCCGCGGGTTTGGGTGTGCAGCTCGTGCCTGCGGACCGCCAGCCGGCAGGGATGAACCGTCCGAGGATTGGGTGTACCGGCTTACTCCGAATCCACCGACTGAGACTGGAGGTGGGCTTCTAGAGCCGCCCTGCACAGCTGCGAGCGATTCTCGGCACCAACTTCGACAACTAAGCGATCGATGACAGTCAGGTTGCGACCAAGCATCCGGAACGTCAGCGAAGATCGCTCTTCTTCTGGTCTGGCTTCGATTCGTACGAACAGCCCATCGTCGTGGTGCTGGCGTTTGAGCTTCTCTACTAACGCCGGCAAGCGGTCGTGATTGGCGACAATCGCGTCCATCAATGTCCCGGCAATGGTTGTTTCGTTCTGCTTGTTGTGTGCCTTGGTGGCTGTGCAGAGTGGCGTGGGAAGCGACAGGGTGACTGACACCAGCATCTCGTCTGGGCGGGTTTCGACGCGTTTCGGGCGTCGGGCACCTCGCGAGACAGGCCGAGTAGACGCTGCCGGTTGCGGTCGATTGTGCGGTAGCGCTGGGCCGTCGGGTACTGGTGGGGTCGCCGCCGGTGCCGCTGTAGGAGTGGTTGGTCTACGGGGCGGCGGCCCCGGGACGCTACCGGTCCTCGCGAGACCGGTGACAGGCTTGCGATCGGTGGCCATCAGGCAGGTGCTCCTTCGTGTGCCGGCTCCGCGGAGGAATCTTGTTCGGTCTCGCGTCGGTCGATCTCCTGGAGGATCTCCTGGGCGAGGAGGACGTAGTCTTCTGCGAGAGACGGCGCGGTGCCTGGCACACGGTCGGGCCGCCTGCCTTCCTTGAGGGCCTTCCAGTACGGCTCGGCGTTGTCGACTTGCTCGGCCAGCTCGTGGGCAAGCAAGCCCTTCTCCCGTACCTGAACCGAGGTCATGGTGCTATGACGCACAACGGAATTGAACAGCGGGGCCACTCCTCCGAGCGCTGCGTCTAGCTTGGCCCGCGCCTCTCTACGAATGGCTTTCGCAGCGGCCTCGATACCGAAAAGCACGGCGCCCAGGACCTCGATGTCGGGGTTTGTTGATCTGGCACTAACCAGTTCGTCAGCGAGTTTTTGCAGGCCGTCGATGCTCGAGTCGTCCGGTTTCGTCGGGATGACGATCCAACGTGTTGCAGCCAGCGCTAACCGTAGAAGATGGGGTCGTGTAGGTGGGGTATCGATGATGATGAGGTCGTAATCATCTGCGATGGGGCTTAATGCATCTGCGAGTTGCCTGTGTGAACCTGGCGAACGCTGAGAACGACCGATCAGTATCGCTTCAAGATCGTCGAGTCCGCTCCCACCTGGAAGTACGTCCAAGTTGGGTCGGTAGTTGACAAGACTGGGTCGTAGTGGTTTCTCCTGCATGATCGCGTCGAAGATCTGTTGTCCGGAGTCGCCTGACCCATCCATCTCGTAGCCGAGGTCGCGTCCCGCGTTGCCCTGCGGATCGAGCTCAATGAACAGGACGTGCCAACCGGCGGCAGCGGCCAAACCAGCGACATTTGTCGCCGTTGACGTCTTACCGACGCCACCCTTGCCGTTTGCGATCGTGACAACCCGAGCTAGTGCGGGTTGAGATAGGTGTTGCACTGAGTCCTCCAATGGGGTGGTGCGCATGGACCGCAGGAAGGCAGTGCCTCCCGGGCGCATTGGGGTCCGCTATGCGCAGAGGATAACAGCGCACATCG